>JBNKXM010000191.1:0-4755 GCA_050300315.1 Thalassotalea sp.
ATGACAATGCGTATGCGCCGTATAGCCAATTTCATGTAGGTGCCGCAGCACTTACCGCTAAACAACAGATAGTTTCAGGCTGTAATGTTGAAAATGCTTCCTATGGGCTTACCGTGTGCGCCGAAAGAAATTGTATCGCACAAGCCGTGGTAACTGGTGAAAAACAGCTTGAAGCAATCGTTATTTATACCGAGCAGGAAAAATTAACACCGCCATGTGGTGCATGTCGGCAAGTTATCGCGGAATTTTTACCTGAAAATGCGCCAGTTATTGCGGCAAATCATTTGGAACAATCAAAACAATGGCTGGTATCTGAGTTATTACCTGATGCCTTTAGCCCTAAAGATCTTATTTAATGGACAGCTTATGTACCTTCCTCAAGAAATAATACGTACGAAAAGAGACGGAAAACAATTATCAGCGCAAGAAATAACACACTTTGTTAATGGCTTAGTGGACGGGCGTTTTAATGATGCCCAAGTAGGCTCGATGGCAATGGCGATTTTTCAACAGGGCATGGTTACTGACGAAGTCGTTACCTTGACGAATGAAATGATGCATTCAGGTGTCGTCTTGTCTTGGCCCGAGCTCGACCGTCCAGTAGTTGATAAACATTCTACTGGTGGTGTTGGCGATAAAGTCAGCTTTATGCTTGCTGCGATCGTTGCAAGCTGTGGGGCTTATGTTCCTATGATCTCTG
This sequence comes from Thalassotalea sp., assembly GCA_050300315.1. GTDB lineage: Bacteria > Pseudomonadota > Gammaproteobacteria > Enterobacterales > Alteromonadaceae > JBNKXM01. The sequence continues at coordinate 701 of JBNKXM010000191.1, forward strand.
GTCGTGGCTTAGGTCATACCGGTGGTACTTCTGATAAATTAGAAAGTATCAAAGGCTTTAATGTTCAGCCTAGCATCAGTGAATTTCAGCGTATTACTAAAGCGTTAGGTATGGCGATCATTTCGCAAACCGATAACCTAGCTCCGGCGGATAAACGTTTATATGGCATCCGCGACGTGACAGCGACGGTGGAATCTATTCCTTTGATCACAGCGTCTATTTTATCGAAAAAGCTTGCTGCAGGGCTTGATGCGTTAGTGATGGATGTTAAGGTCGGTAATGGCGCCATGATGCACAACCTTGATGATGCTAAGGCATTGGCTCAATCAATTGTTAACGTCGCAAATGGTGCAGGGGTTAAAACTCAAGCGATAATTACCGATATGAATCAAGTGCTAGGCTCAAGTGCGGGTAATGCACTTGAGATGAAAGAAACCGTTGATTACTTAACAGGTAAGCAGCGAGAGCCAAGATTACATCAAGTGACCTGTCAATTAGCCAGTGCAATGTTGATCAACACTAATATCGTTGCCAATCATCAACAAGCAATGGAAAAAATTGAGCAGGTGTTGCATTCAGGGCAAGCGGCAGAGTTATTTAATAAAATGATCGCTGAGTTAGGCGGACCAGCTGATTTTATCGAAGCACCTTGGAAATCAATGACAAAAGCCAATGTGGTGAGCGATATTGTTGCTACCAACCATGGTTATATATCAACAATGCAAACCTATGACATAGGTATGGCGATTGTTGGTATGAAAGGTGGGCGTACGGCAAATGGTCAGCAAATTGATCACAGTGTTGGATTTGACCGGATCTTGCCTATTGGTACTGTTGTCAATAAAGGGGATGTTATTGCTCGGGTGCATGCCAGTGATGAAGACAATGCGCTGGCAGCTAAACAGGCATTTACGCAAGCAATTTCTATTAGCGAACAAGCGCCAGAAGTATCACCAGTTATCTATCAAACCATTGGATAAACACGTATCACGCCAGTAAATAGTGCCAATTAATGATTGGCGCTATTTACTGGTTAAATTAATCAAGATAATGACTAAAGCTTTCGCAACTATTACCGATAAGGTATTAAGTTTGTTAGTAAAGTAAATTATCTTGATTGAATCATCATCAACATCCACGTTATTAGTTGAAGAGCTACAGTTAGGTGAGCAGTTAAGTCACTGTATTCACACTAATCGTCGTTCAGACTTTGCGCTAATGCTAGCGATGTTAACCGATGATGTGAGAGCACATAGTCAATTTCATTTACCGCAATCACAAGTGCAAACAATTGAGCTTGATGAACAACGTCTGCGTAAGATGTTTGAGCTACCTGAAAAGCCACGGCTGGCATTAACTGATCTCAAAGAAATTAATGAGTTTTCGCAAGCAGAGCTGATTGAACAACAGCAATTAACCACGCTGCATTTGCAACAAGCGATGAAACCACAGCCACTTGCATTTAGAGATGATAGCAAACATATCGATGTTGCTGTGATGACTAACACTAGCTTATATTGTCAGCAGCAACATAAATTACAACATGCAAGTGCTGAAGATAAACGCCGCGAATTCAACGCTAATGAATGGTTAAAAGCGGTACAAACAACCATTGTTAAATCGCCACTGATAGCTGTTGCCGCTTAAGATTTCGTCAGTTTATCTACCGTTGACGAACATGCATCTAAAAATGTCGCTAAAAAGTATTCTACTTCAGGCATCGCTTGTTTTAGCTCATCAAGCTTTTTGCTTAAGCGTTGCTCAACATGATCAAATTCATGATTCTGATGATTCAGTTCATCTAACGCTTTGATATAAGCCACTAAAATATCTGCCGCTTTAACAATTTGCTTATATTCCGTTGCAACATTTTCTTGCACGATAATATCGCTAAACAGCGTTTGAAACTCTTCGGGGAGTGAGGCCAAGCAATCTTGCTCGGCGATGCTTTCAATTTTTTTAAATTCTCTGGCAATTTCTTTGTTAGCGTATTTGGTTGGACTCACAATATCGCCATAACGAGTTTCACTGGCTTCATGATAAAGCGCTATGGTAGCGACTCTATCGGCATTTATCTGACCAGCAAATTTTTCATTCTTTATTACCGCCAGTAAGTGGGCGACAATAGCTACTTGATGCGAGTGTTCAGCAACGTTTTCTGGTTTTACGCAGAACATTAACGCCCAACGCTTGATCAGTGGCATTCTAAATAGCCAAGCTAAAAAGGTACTTTGTTTTTTTACGCTTATTGCCATCATTAACACCTTAGATTCAATGGTTATGCTTGGCGATAGGTACTAAAAAAGTGTTTTATTTTCTCAATCGCTGGTCGTAATTCATCTTCATGAGGGAGAAACACCAAGCGGAAATAATTCTTTTCTTTAATATTAAAGCCACTGCCGTGTACTACCAATATTTTCTCTTGCTTTAATAAATCTAACACCATTTTTTCATCATCGGTAATGTTAAACTTCTCGGCGTCTACCTTAACGAACAAATAAAGAGCTCCCATGGCAGGATTACACGAAATACCGTCAATTTCATTCAACAACTGATGAGCTAAGTTACGCTGCTTGATCAATCGTCCATCACCCTTTATCAATTCATTAATACTTTGATAGCCGCCTAACGCTGTTTGAATAGCGTGCTGGCACGGGACGTTTGCACATAAGCGCATTGATGAGAGCATATTTAGCCCTTCAATGTAATCTTCCGCATGAAGTTTTGGCCCTGAAAGCACCATCCAACCGGCTCTAAAGCCAGCAATACGATAGTTTTTTGATAAACCGCCCATAGTTATCACTAACACGTCGTCAGCTAAACTTGCGGTTGGAATATGCTTGGCGTCATCGTATAAAATCTTATCGTAGATCTCGTCACTAAAAATGATCAGCTGATGCTTTCTTGCCAGTGCGATAATACCTTGCAGTATTTCTTCAGAATAGACAGCTCCCGTTGGATTATTTGGGTTGATCAAAACAATCGCTTTGGTTTTGTCAGTGATCTTTGCTGCCATATCATCAAGATCAGGGAACCATTGGTTTTCTTCATCACAACGATAATGAACTGGCTTGCCGCCTGATAAAGACACTGCAGCGGTCCACAGCGGATAATCAGGGGCAGGGATCAACACTTCATCATGGTTGTTTAACAAACCTTGCATCGCCATCACGATCAGTTCACTGACACCGTTACCGATAAAAATATCATCGACGCTAACGCCCAAAATTCCGTTTTGCTGAAAATATTGCATTACCGCAACACGAGCAGGATAAATGCCCTTAGAATCGCAGTAGCCTTGAGCGGTTGGCAGGTTATGAATCACATCTTTTAAAATATCGTCTGGCGCTTCAAAACCAAATGGCGCAGGATTACCAATGTTAAGCTTTAATATTTTGTGGCCTTCATCTTCTAAACGACGCGCTGCTGCTGCGATCTGTCCTCTAATTTCATAACAGACATTATCAAGCTTGGCAGATTTATTGACGTTTTTCATAATTGACCACTTCTTATTAACATTAATAGAAAAAACAGTATTGTATATCGCTATTGTTGCTAATAATCCATCCTTTTGAAACAGTTACTTGCAACTTTTTTATAGCATTTAGAAAAATTCGCGATAATCTAGTTATTAATAGGTCGTTTATTAAGCTAAAAGAGGTGCTTATGCCATTACCCTTATTGTGGATAGGTGCTGCAACTGTCTCTGCGTTGGCGGCAAAAACACTTGCTGATGATCGCGTAAAACAGCAGCAACGACGTAAGCGTTATCAAAGCGTTCAAACCTTAGCTGAGCTTGATCGTCATGAGTCACCAATCGCTATTTATCCATCGGATGTATTGTCGACCGAGCAGTTGGTTAAACCTAAGGTTGGGGCAATTGTCTGTTGTGGTATCGGTGGTATTTTAGATCATACGGGTATATGGGTTGACGACAATACCATTGTTGAGCTGGATGGCGAAGGGCTGATCAAGCCGATTTCGGTCAAACGTTTCACCAAAGAGCGTTCTGGTAAGGCGATATTTATTGCATGTGACTCTCATGCTCAGCCATT
>JBNKXM010000192.1:0-4710 GCA_050300315.1 Thalassotalea sp.
TAGATAGCCACCGACATGATGATTTACTAATTCTTTAACATAATCTGGGTCTTCAACCGCCAAGTCATAACGCACACCTGAGGCAATTAACACTTTTTTAATGCCTTTAACTTTGCGGGCGCGACGATACAAGTTGATGGTTGGCGTGTGATCGGTATCTAAGTGGCCACAAATGGTTGGCCAAACGCAGGACGGTTTTCTACACGTCGCTTCCGCTTTTTCGCTTTTGCATCTGAGTTTATACATGTTTGCCGTGGGACCACCGAGATCTGAGATAACTCCAGTAAAGCCTGGGACTTTAGCTTTGATATCTTCAATTTCTTGAATGATCGAGTCTTCTGAACGACTTTGAATTATCCTGCCTTCGTGCTCTGTAATTGAACAAAATGTACAACCGCCAAAACAACCACGCATGATATTGACTGAGAACCGAATCATTTCATAGGCAGGAATATTTTTATCGCCATAACTTTTATGGGGTACACGGCTATACGGCAAATCAAATACAGCATCCATTTCCGGTGTGGTTAATGGAATCGGTGGTGGGTTTAACCAAATGCTTCTATCACCATGGCGCTGCATCAACGGCTTTGCTGATGTTGGATTAACTTCTTGATGAAAAATGCGCGATGCATGGGCATACAATACTTTGTTATCTCTTACCTGCTCAAACGTAGGCAAGTTAATGTAAGTGGTGAGCCAAGGCTTGCTTTTGTTTTCCCAACTCTTATTTCTATGAGCCGCTAACTCAATAACTTGCGGGGTTTTGGTAACATCGTTTGCAATTGATGTTGTTTGCTCATCATCTGCAGATGAGCAAGTTGTTTGATTAATTTCTTGATAAGGGCTAACAATCGCGTCGATTTTTCCCGGTTTATCTATGCTGCGTGAGTCGATACCTTGCCAATTAGGCAAAGCTTGTTTGGTGATAAAGGCACTACCACGCACATCTGTGATGTTTTTAACATCTTCGCCTGCAGCGATACGATGGGCAATTTCAACTAAAGGGCGCTCGGCGTTGCCGTAAACCAGCATATCGGCTTTGGCATCAAATATTACTGAGCGGCGCACTTTATCAGACCAATAATCATAATGGGCGATGCGGCGCAGGCTTGCTTCGATACCACCGATAATAACTGGCACACCTTTATAGGCTTCTTTACAACGTTGGCTGTACACGGTCACGGCGCGATCCGGACGTTTGCCACCTTCATTATTTGGCGTATAAGCGTCGTCATGACGCAGGCGACGCTCTGCGGTATAACGATTGATCATAGAGTCCATATTGCCAGCGGTCACACCAAAAAATAAGTTAGGTTTGCCTAAACTCATAAATGCATCTTTAGTGTGCCAATCGGGCTGAGCGATAATACCAACACGAAAACCTTGGGCTTCTAGCATACGGCCAATAATCGCCATGCCAAAGCTTGGGTGGTCTACATATGCATCACCCGTGACTAAAATAATGTCGCAACTGTCCCAACCTAAATCGTCCATTTCTTTACGAGATATCGGCAGAAATGGCGCAGCACCATAACACTCAGCCCAATATTTGGGATAGTCAAATAACGCGGTTTTGGCTTGAGGTGTTAGCATAGTTGTTTGTTACTCATAGTAATTTTATTCAAGTTGACCGTTTGTTTTTATCATTTTTCAGGGGTAAGCCCTAGCAGCTATGCTGCTTAAGTGTTATCAAGCAAATATTAAAACATAGGGCAATGGCGCGCGATTATAGCAGATATGGACTAACGATAGCAGTAGAAATTATCTTGGCATGCTCTCGTTAGTATCACAAAATTTACAATTTATTAGAGATTAACTTGATGATCATATTGAAGTTTAATAACGTCATCAGTATAACTAGTCATTGAAATTCATTCGCTTAATAAAAATAAATCATGATGAAAAAAACTATTCTTGCTAGCGCGATAAGTTTGACGTTGATAGCTTGTGTATCAACCAGTGGCGAACAAACCGCTGAAGCTGTGCTAGCGTCTGAGACAATCGCCACAACAACAAAAGCACCGACATCCCAAGCTAAACCAGTAAAAAAATTAAAGAAAGTGGCAAAGGAACCTGATAGTGCTGTCGCTGAAGTTGTCCAGCCTAAACCGAGCGTTCTGGCAAATGGCGAGATAAAGATCACGTTAGAGCAGATCATGGCTGATCCTGATTGGATGGGGCGCTCTCCCGAAAGTTGGTATTGGGGCGATGACAGCCAACATGTTTTTTATCAACAGAAACAGCAAGGCACGCCGTTACGCGAGTTAATGAAAAAATCGCTTAATGCGCCTGAAAACGGCACTAAGGTAGCTCTTGCTGAACTGCATAAAGTTGCCGATCGTTTCGCGAAAAAAAATCGTGCAGGCACAAAAGAAGTTTACACTTTCGAGGGCAATGTTTTTGTTAAAACACTAGCGACGCAGCAGGTTGAACAGCTCACTTATACCTCAGCGGTAGAGCGTTCTGTGATGTTTTTAAATAATGGCAATGTAGCGTATCGCGTTGGCGATAAATTTTTTGAGCATGATCTTTCAGCGAACCGTGTGGTGGAACTTGCCAGTTTGCTGATGGAAGCAGATCCTCGCAAAGCAGAATCAAATAAAAGTTATCTTGCTGAGCAGCAAACTAAGCTGATCAATTATATTGCCGTTAAACAGAACAACAAAGCGTTAACCGACGCTCAACAAGATAAATTAAAGGCACAAATGCCACCGTTACTAAGAGTGAATTTTATTTTGGTGAAGGTAAGCGTGTGGTAAATGCTAGCTTGTCACCCAATGGCGATAAAATGATTGTGAGTGTGACTGATAGCGCACCAAGTAGCGATGAAAGTGACATCATGCCTAACTACATCGCTGAAGATGGTTTAGTAAAAGCAAAGAAAGTGCGTCATCGCGTGGCGAATAATCGTCAGTACAGTGAACAACTTTATTTATTAGATTTAAAAACGGGTCAGCAGTTTTCGTTAGCTTATCAACAATTACCAGGCTTTGATGACGATGTGTTAGCGAGTGTTAAAGCTGAAAACTATGCCGCACAAGGCAAAACCTATCATAGTAAAAAAGCGCCGCGTAATATTCATGTTATGCAAATGACAGATGCCATCAAATGGCATCAAGACGGTAAAAATGTCGCCTTAATGTTAGAAGCTTGGGATAACAAAGACCGCTGGTTAACAACGGTTAATTTGTTAGAAAATCGTCTAGAGACGCAACATCGCTTACATGATGATGCTTGGGTTAATTATACCTTTAATGAGTTTGGCTGGCTTAATCATGATCTTTATTATTTATCGGAGGAGTCGGGTTATTCGCACCTTTATACTAAGTCATTAAAAGGTAAAGCGAAAAAACTAACTCAAGGTAGATTTGAAGTCAGTGATGTTAGTTTAACGGCGGATCAGTCGCGTTTTATTTTTAAAGCAAATAAAAAACATCCTGGTATTTATGAAATCTATCAACTCGATGTTAAGAGCGCAGAGATGTCGGCGTTAACTGACTTAGGTGGCATGAATGATTACGCGTTGAGTCCGGATGAGTCAAAGTTATTAATCGAACATTCAACCGTCACTATGCCGCCAGAGCTTTATGTACAGCCTTTAGCAGCAAATAGTGAAGCTGTGCGTTTAACTCATACCGTATCGGAGCAGTTTTTGTCTATGCCTTGGGTAGCGCCAACAGTTGTTGCTGTACCTTCTTCATCACAAGAAAATCCTATTTATTCTAGAGTTTATTTGCCGAAAAACTATGATGTTACCGAGCAAAAAAATCGCGCAGTGATGTTTAGTCATGGCGCAGGCTATTTGCAAAATGCCCATTTAGGCTGGTCAGGATACTTTAGAGAATTTATGTTTCACAGCATGTTAGTTCAGCAGGGCTACGTGGTTATCGACATGGATTATCGCGCCTCAGCAGGTTATGGTAGAGATTGGCGCACCGCTATCTATCGTCATATGGGTAAACCTGAAGTGCAAGATATGCGTGATGGTGTTGAATGGTTAATTGAAAATGCCAATGTTGATCGCCGCCGCATTGGTACATACGGTGGCTCATATGGTGGTTTCTTAACGCTGATGGCGATGTTTAGCGAGCCTGATTTATTTGAGTCGGGTTCAGCGTTACGTTTAGTGTCAGACTGGGCGTATTATAATCATGGTTATACATCAAATATTCTTAATACCCCTGAAGATGATGCTATCGCGTATCAAAGAAGCTCACCAATTTATTTTGCTCAAGGCTTAGAAAAGCCGTTATTGATCAATGCACCTATGGTGGATGATAACGTGTTTTTTCAAGACACAGTTCGTTTAGTACAACGTTTAATTGAGTTGGAAAAACAAGACTTTGAAACCGCGATTTATCCGGTAGAACGCCACGGTTTTGTTCAACCGAGTTCTTGGTTAAATGAATATCGTCGAATTTATAAGTTATTTGAACAAACCTTATAAATAGGTAATAGAAAGCTGTGTTAAAACCCAGTATGAGTTATTCATACTGGGTTTTATTTATTGTGTAATTGTTTGTTGTTAATCAAAGGATAAAAGAATGTTTATTGTATCATTGAGATTAATACCAAATTAATTAAATAATTGGCCAATTTAGAGCTACATTAGCGGACTTAGAACAAACCAAATGAGATAAACATAGTTATTCTATATTTCTTTCATTTGGTGCAGTTATCAGTTTGCTAATGAGCTCCCAAGGGCGA
>JBNKXM010000193.1:0-4708 GCA_050300315.1 Thalassotalea sp.
CAATTGTGAATCATGTATGAACTTTCTTTACTAAAACTATCTAATTTTTTGTGGCAATATTACAGACAAATATATGTTTTCATATCATTTAAAAAAATTGACCAATTTTTCATATTATTGTTATTGCTCAATTAAATACCCAGTTACATGCATAGTTAAATCATGGCTTAGCGATACCAGTATTCTAACCAACGCTCGCCGTTATTTCGACGCTTATCTGTCGAATGTTTTACTTTATCGATTGCCAAATGCTAAGCAATGAGCGCTTTGCCATGATTTTTGCGCATTTAACGATGCGTTAAGCTAGCGTAGCTGCAAAAGAAAGAGTAAAATACGCCCCCTAAAATTCTCTAGCAAAAACTAGAACCAATTTCATAGAACAGATTAGGCGTAAAAATGACGAAAAAGCTATATATCAAAACTTGGGGCTGCCAAATGAACGAGTATGACTCGCAAAAAATGGCAGAACTTTTAGATTCAACTCATGGTTATGAATTGGCTGAAGAGGCAGAAGATGCCGATGTGATTTTGCTTAACACCTGTTCTATTCGAGAGAAAGCACAAGAAAAAGTATTTCATCAGTTAGGCCGTTGGAAACACCTTAAAAAAGACAAACCAGAGTTATTGATTGGTGTTGGTGGCTGTGTTGCTTCACAAGAAGGCGATGCCATTCGTCAACGTGCGCCATTTGTTGATATGGTTTTTGGTCCGCAAACACTGCACCGTTTACCTGAAATGATCCAACAAGTTACAGGTGAACATAACCCTGTGGTTGATGTCAGCTTTCCAGAAATTGAAAAATTTGACCGTTTACCTGAGCCTAAAGCTGACGGTGCAACTGCCTTCGTTTCAATTATGGAAGGCTGTAGTAAATATTGTACTTTCTGCGTGGTACCTTATACCCGAGGTGAAGAAGTCAGCCGCCCTACCGACGATGTGTTATATGAAATTGCACAACTTGCTGAGCAAGGCGTGCGTGAAGTCAATTTACTTGGGCAAAATGTTAATGCCTTTAGAGGTGAAAATCATGACGGAACCATCTGTCGTTTTTCCGAATTGATTCGCTTAATTGCCACTATCGATGGTATCGACAGAATTCGTTATACCACCTCTCACCCAGTTGAATTTACTGATGACATCATTGAAGTGTACAAAGATGTGCCTGAGCTTGTCAGCCACTTACATCTGCCGGTACAAAGCGGTGCCGATCGCATTTTAACGCAAATGAAACGCGGCCACACAGCCTTAGAATATAAATCGCAAATTCGTAAATTACGTAAAGCACGCCCTGACATTTGTATGTCATCTGACTTTATTGTCGGCTTTCCAGGCGAAACCGATGCGGATTTTGAAGCAACAATGGATTTGATCAAAGCGGTAGATTTTGATTTAAGCTTTAGTTTTATTTATAGCGCACGCCCTGGTACACCAGCCGCTGATATGGTTGATGACATCAGTGATGAGGTGAAAAAACAACGTCTGCAAATATTACAAGATCGCATCAATCAACAAGCATTGCGTATCGCTAGACAAATGTTAGATACCGAGCAACGGATCTTAGTTGAAGGGCCATCGAAGAAAAATCCGATGGAACTTAGAGGACGCACCGAAAATAATCGCATCGTTAACTTTGAAGGCCCACATTCAGTGATCGGCCAATTTGTTGATGTTAAAATTACCGACGTTTACGCTAACTCTCTTCGCGGTGAATTAGTGCGCCAAGAAAGCGAAATGGGGCTGCGTATCGCTCATTCGCCAGCGGATATCTTGTCAAATAGTCATCACCACGCAAAACCAGCTAACACTGACGAGCTGGGTGTTGGTATATTTACCCCTTAATCTCATAGACAAAACGGACAACATTCTTGAGTAAAATTAGCAACCATAGTTTAGTTTTAGAGCCAGTTGATAACGCCAGACAGGCCAATTTATGTGGCCCTATGGATGACAACTTAAAAACCATTGAGCGTCGCTTAGGGGTAGAAATTAGTTATCGCAGTAATGAATTTAAAATTGTCGGCCAAGCCAACAATGCCAATGCGGTAATAAAGTTGCTTAAAGACCTGTATTTAGAAACTGAAACGGTCAAGGGACAATCTAAAACCATTACCGATGAAATGGTGCATTTAGCGATTCTTGATGCCAATGTACTTGAGCAAGCACCAACAAAAGTTGATGTTGATTACGAACAAATGGTCACCATCAAAACTAAACGTGGCATCATTAAACCACGTAACAAGAATCAGTCGGCATACGTGCAAAACGTACTGACAAATGATATTAGTTTTGGTGTTGGTGTCGCAGGAACCGGTAAAACCTATTTGGCGGTTGCTTGTGCTGTTGATGCATTAGAGCGCCAAGAAATTCGCCGTATTTTATTAACTCGTCCAGCAGTGGAAGCCGGTGAAAAACTCGGCTTTTTACCGGGCGATTTATCACAAAAAGTCGATCCTTATTTACGCCCCTTGTATGACGCGTTATTTGAAATGCTCGGGTTTGAAAAAGTGGAAAAACTGATCGAACGTAATGTTATTGAAATTGCTCCGCTGGCGTATATGCGTGGGCGAACATTAAATGATGCGTTTATTATTCTTGATGAAAGCCAAAATACCACGGTTGAACAAATGAAAATGTTTTTAACTCGAATTGGCTTTAATTCTCGCGCCGTGATCACAGGTGACATTACTCAAGTCGATTTACCACGGGGTCAAAAATCAGGGCTTCGCCATGCAATTGAAGTGTTAGACGATATTCCTGGCGTCAGTTTTAATTTCTTTCAGTCGAAAGATGTTGTTAGACACCCAGTCGTTGCTCGTATTGTCGAAGCTTACGATGTTTATGAGCAAAAAATGAATCGTCTTAAAGCACAGCGCAAAGCTCAAGAACAAGCTAGCCAGCAAGTTATCGAAAAAAACAGCGATGACAACGCGAACAAGGGTGAATAATGTCAATTACCTTAGATTTACAAATCGCCTGTCAAAATCAACATCTGCCAAGCGCTGATGACTTTCAAAAATGGTTAGATTGTGCCTTGTTGCCTTATAACAAGCCTTTTGAGCTCACCATTCGTTTGGTTGACACACAAGAAAGCCAAGCGCTTAATCTACAGTATCGCGGCAAAGATAAACCAACCAACGTATTATCTTTTCCGTTTGAAGTGCCTGACGGTGTAGAGCTCGATCTACTCGGTGACCTAGTGATTTGTGCTGACATCGTTGAGCAAGAAGCTATCGAGCAAGATAAAGTCCTCAATCACCACTGGGCGCATATGGTGATCCACGGTTGCTTGCATTTACTTGGTTTTGACCATATAACTGATGATGAAGCAGAAGAAATGGAAGCGTTAGAAGTTAAACTACTGGCTAGTTTAGCAATTGCTGATCCATATCAAGTTGACTAAGTTATGATTTATGACATATTTAGTTAAATTATTTAGTTGTTTCTACTTGAATTAAGGTTAAATTGGTTAGAAACTAAACAGTCCACTTACAAAGGAAAATGAAAAGCTCCATGAGCGATGACAATCCCCACTCTAGCAACGGCTCTGCTAATAAAACAATATTGGATAAAATAGTTCAAATATTTACAGGAGAGCCGCAAAATAAAGAAGAATTAGTTGATGTATTAAACGACGCTGAAGATCGAGATCTCATTAAACCTGAGACGAAACAAATGATCGAAGGTGTCCTCGAAGTTGCTGACATGCGTGTGCGAGATATTATGGTACCGCGTTCACAAATGGTAACACTCGACATTAACGCCCCATTGCAAGATTCTCTACCATTAATTGTTGATTCTGGCCATTCTCGTTTTCCTATCGTTAACGAAGATATTGATCATATTGAAGGCATACTATTAGCAAAGGACTTACTAGCGTACGCGTTTAACCAACAGGAAGAACCTACCACTTTAGCCAATATTATTCGTCCAGCAATCATAGTGCCCGAAAGCAAAAAGGTAGAACCTTTATTAAAAGAGTTTCGTTCTCAACGTTATCATATGGCGATTGTCGTCGATGAATACGGTGGAGTTTCAGGCTTAGTCACCATAGAAGATATTTTAGAATTAATTGTTGGTGAAATTGAAGATGAAACCGATGATGAAATTGCCGAAGATATTAAATACCTCGCAGGTAATGTTTATCAAGTAAAAGCCTTGACTGAACTTGCTGATTTTAATGAATATTTTAATGCGATATTTGATGAAGATGACGCAGATACTATCGGTGGTTTTATCTTACATAAATTCGGTCACATGCCGAAAAAAGGCGAACAAGTCGATGTTGGTGACTTTGAATTTAAAATCACGGCTGCCGACAAGCGCCGTATTCAAGTGTTACAAGTAAGCATTCCTAAAGATCATCAAATCAACGGTAAAATCATTGACTGATCATACGTAAAATTAGTGACCACCTTTGAAAAAGTTATTGTTACGCCTAATCGATAATCTCAACAATAAATCATTATGGCTCAGCTTTGTTGCTGGGCTCAGTTTAGTGTTCGCTTATGCGCCTTTTTCATTGTGGTGGTTACCTTATATAGTTATCACCCTTTGGTTTTGCCAGATTAATAGCTTAGCGCAAAAGCCATTACTTTCTCTGCCAAAAACACTGACGAAACACAGCTTTACTTTTGCATTAGGTTGGTTTGCCAGCGGGATCAGCTGGGTACATGTCAGCATTGCCGAATTCGGCGGCTTGCCACTGTTC
>JBNKXM010000194.1:0-4701 GCA_050300315.1 Thalassotalea sp.
CCCGTGGACCAGAAGTTGCTATGCCTAAGAAGCCAAGCGTTACTTTAGACGCTGATCGCTATATTTCCATGGAAGATAATGTGCATTTACCCTTGATTTATCTTTCGTATCCAACGGTATCGGTTCGCCATCCAGACGAAGCACCACTTGATGTTTTGTCGAATATTTTAGGCGGCGGAAAAAGCTCGTTGTTATATAAAAATTTGGTGAAAAATCAAATTGCGGTGCAGGCATCGGTTAGTCATCCTTGTGCTGAATTAGCGTGTACCTTTAATTTATTAGCGTTGCCTAACCCTGCTTCGGGTAAAAATTTGGCTGATATTGAAAAAATTATTCGTGACACTCTAGTTGAATTTGAACAGCGTGGTGTTGAAGACGATGATCTTTCAAAAGTGAAAGCGGAAATGGAAACTGGTTTCATATTCGGCTTGCAGAGTGTTGCTGGCAAAGTTAGTACGTTAGCGGCTAATCAAACGTTTAAAGGCAACCCAAATTATATTGAGCAAGATATCGCGCGTTACAATCAAGTCACAAAAGAAGATGTGATGCGGGTGTTTAAAAAATATATTAAAGACCAACATAGTGTCATTCTAAGTGTCGTGCCAAAAGGACAGCTAGCATTAGTTGCAGCTAACGATAATTTTGTGCCGCCAATGCGTACTGTTGCCCCGCCAAGTAAGACCACGGCTGACGATCTAAACGTGCGCCGCGCGCAAGATAATTTCGATCGCAATGTCGTTCCTAGTGTGCCAGCAAATAAAGCGGTTGATGTGCCAAGTATGTGGCGAGAAACTTTAGCCAATGGTATGAAAATACTTGCTACACAAAGCAGTGAAACGCCAACGACTTCTATGTTGATTAAGGTGCCTGCCGGTCATTATTTTGAAGAAAAGGATAAGGCAGGATTAGTAGAATTGTTAGCACGGATGTTAAATGAGTCGACAAATAAACGCAGCGCAGAAGAAATGAGCAAAGCGTTGCAAATGTTGGGTAGCTCAGTTTCTATCTCTGCAGGCGATCATTACTTAAATATCAATATTAATGCATTGACTAAAAACATTGATGCAACTTTAGCGTTAGTGCACGAAAAGTTGATGTCGCCAGCATTTATTGAGGCTGAGTTTAAACGTAATCAAAGTAATGCGATACAAGGCGTTATCAATAATAAAAAAGATGCGGGGTATCTCGCGTCGACCGCTTATCGTCAGTTACTACAAGCTGACAATATTGCCGCAATGCCACTTGGTGGAACGGTTGAAAGCTTAACCAATATCACCCTTGATGATATTAAAGCGTTTTATCACCAGCAGGTGAAACCGTTTGATAGTCAAGTGATCATTGTTTCTGATTTATCGCAAGATAAGGTGTTAACGTCACTAACTATTTTTAGTGACTGGCAAGGTAAAGGTCAAGCATTAACACTAACGCTACCTAAGCCAGAAGTGAAATCTGGAGTGATTTATCTGGTTAATAAAGATAAGGCGGCACAATCGGCGATCCGTATAGGTAAACGTTCGATGACACAAGATATTACCGGCGAATTTTATAAATCTTATTTAATGAACTTTGCGTTAGGTGGTGCATTTAATAGCCGGATCAATCTCAATTTACGAGAAGATAAAGGCTATACTTATGGTGCTGGAGCGTATTTCAGTGGTGATAAACTATCGGGCACTTATACGGCATATGCAGAGGTGCGCGCCGATGTCACCGATAAAGCGATAGTTGAATTTGTTAAAGAAATCACGAACTACGCACAACATGGTATTACCGATGAAGAGCTTAGTTTTATGCGCAACGCTATCAATCAAAAAGATGCGTTAAAGTATGAAACACCAAGGGCTAAACTTGGCTTTTTAGCACAAATTCTTGAGCATGATTTATCAGCTGATTTTGTTAAGACTCGAAATCAAATTGTTAAAACCATTACTAAGGCTGAAATTAATGCGTTAGCTAAGAAACACTTGAATATTGATGATATGTTGATGGTAGTTGTAGGTGATGCAGAAACGTTAAAGCCGCAGCTTCAAGCATTGGGCTATCAAGTGGTTAATTATGAGATCTAAGTTGATAGCATATTAATCTATGAAGAGCGATTAACTGCTTTCAGTTAGTCGCTTTTTTATTGGTTAGCTTTCAGTCCAAGGCATATTAAATTCAATTTGCTGCTGTAAATCTTTGATATCCAGAGGTTTGGTTAGATAGCCTTTTCCACCAACTGACTTGGCCATGGCGATATCGCGTTGATCGTGAGAGCCTGACATGAAAATTATTGGTATGTCTGCGCGGCTGACTGATTTTTTGATCCGTTTGCAACATTCAAACCCATCCATTCTCGGCATGCGAATATCGAGTAAAATTAAGCTGGGTTTTATCTTGGTTAACAGTTTTAACGCTTGTACACCATCTTCTGCAATGTGGATCTGATGACCAAGTGTGGCGATCATTTTTGAGACCAGGCGAATATTAATCTTACTGTCATCAACAATCAGAATGCTTGATTGCAGCTCTTGTTCCATGCTCAAATCCAAAATTAATGTTTGTTAAAGAATAGAAAGAGCTCATGTGCATGTAAAGCTCAATACTGAAAAATAGCTATGCTGATAGAAATCATCGCTCTTTAAGTTGCGGTTCAAGCAGCACAGGGCCACTTCCTTTAGCCGCTAGTTCGTCATCTTTGTTGTATAACGGGCATTTAGTCATCGACAAACAGCCACAACCGATACAACCTCCCAGATAATCACGTAAATTTTCTAAGTAGCTAATGCGCTGATTTAATGCTTGCTGCCAGTTTTTCGCTAATTTTTGCCAGTCTTTGGTGTCTGGTGTCCTGTTGTTAGGCAAGGTTGCAAATGTTTGTTTTATTTCTTCAAGGCTAATGCCCATTTTTTGAGCGGCCTTGATCACCGAAACTCTGCGTAGCACATCTTTTTTATAACGACGTTGATTCCCCTGATTACGCCAACTGCGGATAAGGCCTTTGTCTTCATAAAAGTGCAAGGTTGACACTTTCACCCCACAGCGTTTTGCTACATATCCTACGGATAATTGAGCATCTTCTAGCATAGTTATCGCTCCATAAATTTTCTTTAAAATAATGCTTTACCTCAAGCTTACTTGAGGTTTTAAAGTATCCACAATTCATCATAGCAAGGAGTAAAAACTATGCAAGAACAACAACTAATAAGTGACGCAACAGCAAGCGAATCGTTTTATCAACGACTCAAAGTCCTGTTTATGCTGACGATGGCAGCGAAATAATCAAAACGATAATAAAATTAGCAAATGAATAAGGAAGCAATATGATACATATTGAACACATTAATTTAGTGGTTGCCGATCTAGATGCGGCATTGAAATTTTACCTAGCAGCTTTTCCTCATTGGCAAGTGCGAGCAAAAGGGTGTTCACAGTGGTCAGGAAAACCAAGAAACTGGCTACATTTTGGCGATGACTACCAGTATATTGCGTTGAATGATAACGGTGTTGATGACAACCGGGATTTGGCTGGTCATCAGGTTGGTTTAGCGCATTTTGCTTTTGTGACGAATAATTTAGAACAAGTTATTCAACGTTTGGCACAGGCAGGTTTTCCCGTGGCTAAACAGGGGAGTACAGATTTATACCGTAAGAATGTCTATTTTCTTGATGCTGACGGTTTTGAGGTTGAATTTGTGCAGTACCTCAGTGATCTACCAGCAGAGCGTAATTTAACTGTCTGATGCTAATCCATCTATGGTGTTGGCGATTTGATGGTAGCGATAAGTGGTTTTAATCATCAAGTAGCCTAACCAACTAAATTCGACAATTAGCGCTAGTGCAAATAGTGGGATATATAATGGTAAGTGAATGCTTACTATTAAAGATATTCCAGTTAATATATGGATAATGAATAGGTATTGACCGTGTCGCATATTAATAAATTCATGCATGCTAGGTAAGTATTTCATTGCCGAAAAGTTAGTTAGACATCGTTGTTGTAAATGGGTAAAACTTAAAAAAGGCATAATTTTGATTAGCATGCCCAGCATAATAGAAATGACAAAGAAGTGAATATATACAGCGCCTAATAAAATAGGCCTTGCTGATTGTAATGTTACCGACCAAGTTTGCTTAGGGATAAAAAATAACACTGTAAGCACGAAGCAACTGAGCGACGCGAGCTGCCAAAATTTAATGGTGTTATCTGATATTTTGCGTTTACGTCGTCGTAAAATAGCCAGTAAATAATATGCGTATAGGCAATGGAGCATGAGTATCATTACAGCAACCAGCCAGAGTAACGTAGGTTGTTTGACGACGAAGATAGCTGCGACCAGCAAACTAAATAAGGCTAATGGCAGCATTTTAGTTAACCAATTAGGGAAACTCGGCGCCACAAAAAACATCGGTATGACCTGAAAGCTTATCGCAATAATAAGTAAACTGATCCAACCCAAGCCCCACAATAAATGCAGATTCGTGTAATGCTTTTCAGCAGAGATGATATCAAGGTTGAGTACTCTTGCTACAAGTAAACAACCTATAACCAAGGTGACGCTTAGTGCAGCGATTGAATAACGCATGCCAATGATGGTGCCACCTTGACTCAATTTTTTAATCAACACCTGAACAACGGCGATGATATAAGGCAATAATCCTAACAGTAGGCAAGCGAGTGCGATGATTTTCAATAAGGGCACTGGTTGAACAAAGCTTAAC
>JBNKXM010000195.1:0-4684 GCA_050300315.1 Thalassotalea sp.
AATGTTCGTCGGCGAGCTTTTCACAGTGAGCATACCAGCCCGCCGTTGTCAGTTTTTCATATAAGGGAAATGGTTCACGGCGATGATTAACCTTAAGAATTTGCTGTTCGGATAACTGCGATAGTGTCGATAATATTTTTACCATGGGCTCTGGAGGTGGTAACAGCGAAACATCTATCTCGACAATATCTTTGCCATACAAGTTGTTATGCACTGCAATGCTCTTTAATCGTCGATAGTAAACTTGCTTGACTCGGAATATGTTGCTCTGCCATCGGATATAACATCATTTCTTCTTTCATATTATGCTGCTGCATTAAAACCATTAAGGTATCGGCATAACCTAAAAAGTCGTTTTTCTGCTTGTTGGTTAACGATGTCAGCAAATCATGTAATAGTGCTCGCATTTGTTCATGTTCCATCCGCATTACTTGTGTTGGCCCTGAGACCATTCCGGTTGCTTGTTCAAATTCAGGGAAAAGAATTTTTTCTTCGGCGTCTAAATGTATCAGTAGCTCATTTTTAAACGCATTAAATTTTTGTAGTGCCAGAGCCCAATCTTCAGTCGCAACGGCTGACTCTGCTTCGGTAAAATAATCATCACATTCTCTGTGTTTCGCCGTTAAATATTGAGGTATAGAATTCATCGTTTTTTACTGGTTAAATAACATAGTGCTATTTTATCGAGATGTGAGCTGGAGACTTTGACCTGTATTAATAAAATGGATTAATTTACATTAGAAAATATTAATGAGGTGCAAAACGCTATAGAATTGATTTATTTATTGAATTAACCTTCAATAAACACAAACAGCTACTATCATAGAGAGAGTTGCATAGATAAATGTTGATAGTTTTCTTTGCTAGAAATGGATCAAAGGCATCAAACGCGTGATAAGTAACCATATACCGACGGAAGAGCTACATACTGATTTTTATGATGCTATGTTTGGTAGTGTTCATGGTCATGGAGCGATGAATGTTATTGAAAGAAACACCCTTGCTCAAATCGTGAAAATAGCTAACTCACCAGCTAGCTTGAGGAAACAGGTACCTTTGCTACCTGATATGTTGATCAGTTTACTTGACGCATTAAAAGATCCGCACAGTGATATTTTTACCTTTGTCGACCTTATTGAACGAGATCCATCGTTTGCTGCAGAAGTGCTTAAAGTAGCCAATACCGCCAAATACAATCGCAGTAATAATGAAATTATCTATTTGCGTAAAGCAACTTCGTTTTTGGGCATGTCAGGTTTGATGAAAATTGCCAGCACCTTATTATTGGCGGAAGTGATCCCTTGTAAACCGTTTTATTACAAATTATATGGCCGTCAAATTTGGACGCATTCAGTGCAATGCGCAACCTTGTGTGAATTACTTGCTAAAGCTGAAGGTAAAAATGAAGCAGATGCTTATTTTATTGGTTTAATTCACGATTTGGGTAAAATTATCGTCTTTAATTGTTTGTCGATTGCTTTAGGTGAATCATTTAGTTCGATTATGCCTTGTAGCAGAGAATTCAAAACCTTGATGACTGAAATGTCGATGGATATCAGTTATTTTATTGCTCGAGAATGGCAGTTACCCGCGCTTTATATTGACGCTTTGCGTGAACAAAGAGAAAAAACTCGGCTGGAATTAGGCTCATTGTTATTTCGTGCTAATCGACTGAGCGAGAGTTATTTGTTGTTGATGAAAAGTGACATTAGTGAAGAAGAATATCATTTATTACAACAAGAACTGACCATTAGCGATGAAGTCGCTGGTCAATTTAAAGAGTTAGCGTCGGATATCGCACTCAATATTCGCTAAGGACAATTAACGCTTTTCCTACTTACTAGGTTACTTCTGGTTAATGATTGTTTTGATTAGAAAAATGCATGTTTGCTGATTGACTGACTCGTTTGATATGCTAGTGTTCATCGCAGCGCACAATAATCATTAGAGTAGTCGTATGTTTCCTAATTGGCAATTAACCTTAATCAGTATAAGTTACATAGGTTTATTGTTTTTAATTGCTTTTCTTGGGGATAAATATCGTCATCGCTTAGTAAAGCAAAGACAAAGCGTTATTTATGCGCTATCACTGGGCGTATATTGTACATCTTGGAGTTTTTTAGGTACAACAGGTCAAGCAGCCACAAATTTTCTTTCCCATTTACCGATTTATCTCGGTCCAATTTTGTTGTTTATTTTTGCCTGGCCATTTATTCAACGCATCATTCGAACCAGTCTAAAACTAAATTTAACCTCGATTGCCGATTTACTCGCCGCTCGATTTGGTAAATCGCATAATTTAGCCATTATCGTCACGCTTGTTGCGCTCATTGGCACCATGCCTTATATCGCGTTGCAATTAAAGGCGATTGTTTATTCGTTTCAACAACTTCAAGCAACCAATATTGTTAGTACCTGGGGCTTTGGTTTAATTGTAAGTTTTGTCTTGGCAGGATTTACCATTGTTTTTGGTATTCGTAATATTGATGTTACCGAGCGTCATCCTGGTGTGGTATTAGCCATCGCTTTTGAAAGCTTAGTTAAGCTAATTGCTTTTTTTGCGATAGGTATTTTTGTGATGTTCTATTTATTTGACTCACCAAGTGATCTTTGGCAACGTTCTGGCGCTAACATTCAGTTATACAATAACCTAAATGGCCAAAATTTGATGTCAATGGCGGCAATGTTAGTCATTGTCATGGCGGCGTTTCTCTCGTTGCCAAGACAATTTCAAGTGATGGTGGTTGAACTCAAAGATGAGCGTGATACTTGGTTGAGCCGACGGGTATTTCCTCTTTACCTATTAGTGTTCGCCCTATTTGCTGCGCCGCTTGGTTTAGCCGGGGATATTTTATTAGGCGATACAGTGCCAGCAGACACTTACGTACTGTTTTTACCTTGGATTGAACAACAAACCTGGTTAACTCTAGTGGCATTTTTAGGGGCTATTTCTGCAGCAAGCTCTATGGTGATTATTTCTTCAATCGCACTAAGTACCATGTTAAGCAATGAAATTGTTTTCCCATTACTTTTTCGCACCAATCGAGCCCACCACACCGATTATGATAATTTTAGATATAGGTTGCTAAAAATACGTAAAGTATTGGTTTTATTTGTGATCTTGCTTGGCTATGCGGTGTTTTTAATGGCATCGCCAGATACTTTAAGCTCATTGGGTGAAGTAGCGTTTGGGGCTTTTGCTCAGTTAACGCCGGCATTAATCGCAGCATTTTATTGGCGTCGTGCCAGTTTAACGGGTGTCTATGGCGGTATTTTAGTCGGCTTCATGATGTGGCTGATGTTAAATTTTTTACCTCAGTTTGGTTTATATCAACAACCATTTAATGATGGCATCTTACCTGCTAATAGTACCGCTAGTTTATTGAGCTTGTTGGCGAATATTTTTGTGATGTGGGCATTATCAAAAATTAGTCGTCAAACCGTACAAGAACGAGTGCAAGCTTCCCTGTTTTTAGAGTGGCAATCACCTAAAGTCTCAACGCGTGGTAAAAATCGCTACATTGATTATCGGGAATTAGAACTACTGGCTTCTCGGTTTGTTGGTGTCTCAAAAGCGGCCAGTAGTTTTGCGAAATTTCAGCGTAAGAATATCAAGAAGGAGCTGGGTGGGGTCGCGTACAATCAACAACTGCTACAACACACCGAAAATACCTTGGCAAGCGTTATGGGAGCATCGTCTGCGCGACTCGTATTGTCATCTGCGTTAGATGGTCGAGATATTGTCTTAGATGATCTCGCCGTCTTGGTGGAAGATGCTTCCAATCAAAAACAACAATATAGTGAAAACTTGCTGCAAAGTGCAATCGAAAATGCCAGTGAAGGGATATCCATCGTTGATAGCGATTTAAATTTAGTCGCATGGAATAAAAAATATCTTGATTTATTTAAGTATCCTGAAGAGTTAATTTATAAAGGTGCGCCGATTGAAGCCCTTATTCGTTACAACGCGAATAGGGGCTTGTGTGGTAGCGGACATATTGAAGAACAGGTAAGCCGGCGTTTAGATTATTTGCGTAGCGGCAGCTCTCACAGCTCAGAACGTCAACAAGATAATGGTCAGGTGATCCGTATTGAAGGTAACCCTTTGCCTGATGGTGGTTTTGTCATGATGTTTTCCGATATCACCGCATATAGACAAGCGGAACAAGTGCTAAAAGACGCCAACGTTGATTTGGAAGAATTGATCACTGAGCGCACTAAAAAATTAGCGTTAACCAATGAAGCGCTTGAGATTGCAAAAGAAAAAGCAGAACAGGCGCATATTAAAAAAAGTTTATATTTGAAAGCGTGTAGTCACGATTTAATGCAGCCGCTAGAAGCAGCAAGACTTTTTACCTCGGCGTTGGCAAGCCAAAACAACCTCAATGAAACACAGCAAAGACAAGTACAAAACATAGATCACTCGTTAAAAGTAGCAAATGACTTACTCGCCGATCTTGGTGAAATAGCACGCATCGAAAGTGGCAATATTAAACCTCAAGTTAGCTCGTTTTCTCTGAAGGAATTGTTTGACGATTTAAGTCAAGAATTCTCGGCTTCTGCGATTGAGCAAAATGTTGAGTTTCGCGTTGTTAAAACATCGATATGGGTTAAATCAGATCGCAATTTACTGCGACGTATCTTGCAAAACTTAATTGGTAATGCATTTAGGTATGCCAGTCCG
>JBNKXM010000196.1:0-4637 GCA_050300315.1 Thalassotalea sp.
TGATTTTTGCGCCTGACAATTCGCGCTTGCCGCATCTGCTTGCGCCTTAGCTTGTTCTAACGCTTCTTGTGACGTTAAATGTTGGGCTAATAACTGTGCTTGCCGTTGAGCCTCTTTTTGGGCGTTTTTAGATAAAATACAGGCACCATTTTTGTTGCTTTCGCTAAAATCGACGAGCGCAAGTAACTGTTGTTTTTTGGTGAGTTTGTCTTTATTCCACAGTGACAATAACAGCTGATCTTTTTTTACATGATCGCCTTCCTTCACCGTGATTTGTTCTATTTGTCCGCCAATTGGTAACGACATTCTCGCACGTTGACACGCGGTTACCGTACCCGCTCGGGTATTAGCAATGGTTTGTTCAACCTTGCCACGGGTAGCGTGTACAACGTCAATTTCTATTGCTTGTTCGCGTGTTAACCAAAGATAAAGCATTACAAAAATGACGACAAGTGTCAGCCAACGTAGCCATTTCCACATAATATGATCCCTGTATTTAACTTAACTCTATACTAGGAGAAAATATCTTTTACAACAATGATCTAGCTTAATAATATTGTTTAATAATTGTTCGAGTTCAATGAGCGTTAGCTTCGAGACGCAATGTATTGCTGATAATCGGGAATAAGTTTTTGGTAGTTACTCGCAAAAAGTGGTGAGGTAATTAATAAATCAGCAGTAGCTCGGTTACAGGCAACAGGAATATTCCACACTGCGGCTAATCGCAATAGCGCTTTAACATCGGGATCATGAGGTTGAGCTTCTAATGGATCCCAAAAAAAGATCATAATATCAATTTTTTGTTCGGTGATTAATGCACCAATTTGTTGATCACCACCAAGTGGGCCACTGATCAGCTTATTAATGTTAAGCCCTGTGTTTTTTTCGATGTGTAATCCTGTGGTACCTGTTGCGTAGAGAGTATGGGGACTAAGCAGCTCTTTATATTCGGTACACCATTTAATTAACTCGGCCTTCATATTGTCATGGGCAACAAGAGAAATAGATTTTAATGCAGGGGCATTAATATGTTTATATTGCATAGTGAAATACTCAAGGATCTAACGTTAAGTATTGAGATTAACACATAAATTTCGATTTAAATCATGGTTTACTTAGAATAATTATTTATAGTTAAGTCACTTAATTAGGGAGCTTTGGTTTTTATACAAGTCACTTTTCAAAAGTGGTTAGACCTGTTAGCCTAAGCTAAATGTTATTGTCGAGAGTATTCGATTTGTCACCGCAGATTTCTACAACCACTACCAATTTAGGGCTTGCACTTAACTTAATTGATGACCCTAAACTTGTCTCATCTGAGCGTATTCAATTAATTGAAAAGCCGTTAACGCCATTGGCTAAAGGTCAGGTGAGGGTGAAAATGTTGGCAGCGCAGGTTAACCCGTCAGATCTCGTCCATTTATTAGGAAAATACGGTTTAACGCCTCATCAAGGATCCTATGTTGGCTTTGAAGGCTGTGGCATTGTTGTTGAAGCCAACGCTGGGCTTTATGGTAAATGGTTATTGGGCAAACGGGTGGCGGTTTCTGCTCAACCTGGCATCGATGGTGTATGGGCAAAATATGCGGTCACTAAAGCTAATTATTGTTTGCCAGTAAGAAAATCATTAAGCGATGAACAAGCCGCGACCATTATTGTTAACCCTTGTACCTCAGTGTGTTTAGTGGATAGAGCCAAACAATTAGGTGCGAAAGCCATAGTGATAAATGCTGCGGCTAGCCAAGTAGGTAAAGGGGTCATTCGCTATGCGAAACAGCAAAATATTGCAACGATTGCCACGGTACGAAGTGCAAACAATATCGAAGCATTGCAAGAACTTGGCGCTGATCGGGTATTGCTGACCACCAGTGATGATTACTTACAACAACTTAAAAGCGCGTGCCAACAACTTGGTGCCAGTGTGCTACTGGATGCCGTAGCGGCAGATGATACGCCGACAGTATTAGCTCAGATGCCTAATGGTTCTACCGCAATAGTTTATGGACGTTTGACCGAAACGTATGATCCCGTTGGCGGATTATTTTCAGTTGCAGATGTCATTTTTCGAGACATGCGTATAGAAGGTTTTTGGCTGGCGAAATTTATTGGTGACGCTAATCCGTTACAAGTTATCGCGTTAAGCCGGAAAGTACAATTGTTGTTTGAGCAGGGCATTTTTCACACCGATATTTATCAAGCAGTGGGATTTGATGACTTTCCTGCGGCATTAGATCATTATGCTAAGCATAAAAGTGATGGCAAAGTTATTTTAATGCCATGGCGTTAAGTGCGTTAAGTGCGTTAAATGTGCTAGGTGCGATAAAACGATTGGCGACGATTATTCACTGATCGCCGCACAGTTGGCATTTAGTACCTTAGTTAAATCGTCTGGGGCAATTTCAATTTCTAAACCTCGCTTTCCGCCACTGACAAAAATGCTGGTAAATTGCATAATGCTTTGGTCGGCAACCGTTGTTAAGCGTTTCTTTTGACCAAACGGACTAACGCCGCCAAGCACATAGCCTGTGCTCGTTTGAACCTTATGAGGCTCTGCCATTGTTGCTTTTTTTGCGTTAATCGCTTTTGCCATTTGTTTTAAGCTTAATTGTCGCTCTACGGGGACAATAGCAACAGCGAGCTCCTTGTTATCTGTGGTAACCACCAGCGTTTTAAAGATCTGCTCAGCATTAATGTTAAGCTTTTCTGCTGCTTCAAGCCCGTAACTTTTACTGGTTTTATCATGTGAATATTGATGCAGTTGATAAGGAATGTTTAGTTTATCTAACAATTTAGTTGCAGGTGTCATACCTTGAAAATCCTTCAATCCATATTATAACGTCATGACTCGTTTTACACTTAGGGAACAAGCGACACAAGCTCGACGCCCGCTACTATGCGATTAATGCGACTATTTTGCAAATGTGATTCTGTTCACTAGTAAAGTAAGGTAGAATTTTTCACATAATAATAGCGATAATCTAGCAGTTAATGACACTTCGGATCTTACACACCTCAGACTGGCATTTAGGACAAAACTTCTACGGAAATAGTCGGGCAAAAGAACATCTCGCATTTATCGATTGGCTGTTACAGCAGGTTGTAAAGCAGCAGATAGATGCCATTATTGTTGCTGGTGACATCTTTGATACAGGAACGCCGCCAAGCTATGCACGCGAACTCTATTTTGATTTTATTGTTAAACTTCATCAGCTTAATTGCCCGTTAATCCTTCTTGCTGGTAATCACGATTCGGTTGCCATGTTGGGGGAATCTCAGACATTGCTCGCTAAATTGGGCGCGCAAGTGATCGTTAAGGCAAGTTCATTGGCAGAGGATAATCGCCAAATTGTTCATATAACCAATAAAAATGGTGAACAAGCCGCAGTTTGTGCGATCCCGTTTATCCGGCCTCGTGACGTTATTCACAGCAAAAGTGGTCAAGCAATACAAGATAAACAACAGCAATTACAACAAGCCATTGTTGAGCATTACCAAACGCTGGCAGACGAGGCTAAACAGAGATACGGTGATGATTGCACAATTATCGCAACCGGACATCTAACTACGGTTGGCGCTTCATTAAGTGAGTCAGTTCGAGATATTTATATTGGTACGTTAGAAGCATTTCCTGCTAATTGTTTTCCTACGGTAGATTATATTGCCCTAGGACATATTCATCGTGCACAAACGGTGGCTAAAACCGAACATATTCGCTATAGCGGCTCACCTATTCCATTAAGTTTTGATGAATGCCAGCAGCAAAAGTCTGTCAATATTGTTGAGTTTTCCCAAGGTAAACTCGCTTCGGTTCAAGCGCTGGCCGTGCCATGTTTTCAGCCTATGGCAATGTTAAAAAGCGATTTAGACAGTTTAACCGAAGATGTCGAAGCGTTACTGCAACAACACCAATCATCGCTGGTAGATAACAATCGCATCTGGTTAGATATCGAATTAAAAAACAGTGATTATCTGACGGATTTAACTAAACGGGTAGCACAGCTGGTTGAGCAATACCCCATAGATGTTCTGTTGGTAAGGCGCAGTAAAACCCAAGCACAAAAAACTTGGCGCGAGCATGATAAAACCACGTTGGCTGAATTAAGTTTACCTGAGGTGTTTGCTACCAGATTAGCGCAGGAAGACTGGCAAACGGAACAAGATCTAGCTCGTAAGCAACGACTGGAAAGTTTATTTTTAGCGATATCTTCTGTGGCAATTGCGGATGATGAAGAGTCTGCATCGGCGGGAGAGTCAATATGAGAATTCTCTCGCTTAGATTTGAAAACATTAATTCATTAAAAGGCGCGTGGAAAATCGATTTTAGACAAGCTCCTTTTGATAACAGTGCGCTGTTTGCGATAACCGGTGCAACGGGCGCAGGTAAAACCACGATACTGGATGCAATATGTTTAGCACTCTATCACCAAACCCCGAGGATCAATGTTTCTGAAAGTCAAAATCAGTTAATGACACGCCACTGCGGGAGCTGTTTAGCTGAAGTGGAGTTTGAAGTTAATGACAAAGGTTATCGGGCATTTTGGAGTCAGCGCCGAGCGAAAGGGCAAAGTGATGGGAAATTACAAAAGCCAGTAACTGAGCTTGCGACCCTTGATGGTGAAATTTTAGTTAGCAAAATA
>JBNKXM010000197.1:0-4626 GCA_050300315.1 Thalassotalea sp.
GTTGTAGTCGCTAGATAGGTAATCATTATATTTAAGTAGTTTAGTGAAACGCTATTTGTCTCTGCACTTAGGTATATAATGAGTAGTAAAGAGATGGAAATTGCTGAGCCTATTGCAATACCGACTAAGTTTTCTTTAAAGATCATGGCAATAATGTCATGTCTTTTAGCACCAATCGCCATACGCGTACCTATCTCAAAGCGTCGCATTTGACTTGAGTATTTCAGTACACCATATAAGCCAATCCCCGAAAGTAATATAGTGATCAAGCTGATCGCCATGGTCATGGTTACTGTTGTGGTTGCACTAAATAATCGTTGATTCTTATACTCAGTTAATGATGCATAACTAAACAGATTGATCCGCTCGTCAACAGCAGTTAACTGCTTGATGACCTCGTCACGTGTTAAGGTTTGCCCATCAACTAGTTTAATCAACAACATATTTCTTGCTCGGCTGGCGAGGTAATAAAAACGGGCCGTTGGCGCCTTTCTTCCAGCGACATTGATACTTTTCACCACGCCAACAATGCGTGCACCATTGGTGAATCGTTTACCGATGACATTACCATCGGGCGATAATTGCTTGGCGAAAATATCATTAACGATAAGAACAGGCTCTCGATCATTGGCTTGCTGGGTAGTGAAATTATCACCGGCAATGATGCGCTGGCCTATGATATCAAAGTAGTGTTCGTCGACATCTTTTCCTGCGGTAGAAAATCGCTGATTATCTAGTTCTGTTGTCAATGCATAGGTGCCAAACAGAGAAGGGCGCATGCCTTGGCTAACAGCTGTTATTTTTGGATGGTTTGCTAGCGATGTTTTTAGCTGGTTTAATTTTTCGATACGTTGTTCTTTATCAAAATCGCCAAGCGATAAAACCAATGCTTGCACATTTTCAGGCTGATAGCCTAACGGTTGATTAATTAGTGTTTTTGCGTCTTGATATAGTAAGACATTGATAAATACCAGAGTAGACGCTATCGCGATTTGACTGGTAATTAAAAAGGTTCTTGTTAATTTTGATACTTGAACAGCGTTGCCTTTACCACTAGATTGCAACGACAGGCTTAATCTGCGGTAGTTGATCATTTTCAAAGAAATCAATGAAAACGTTAAGCTAAATATCAAAAACAATATCAGTGAAAAGGCCAATGAAAATCCGTTTAATCCAAGCTCATTAATACGGGGGAGGTGATCGGCTAAGTAATAATGTAATGCTTGAAAACCAAATGTCGCAATGAGCTGAGCAATAAGTACTGAAGTCAGCATGACCAGACTGATTTCGGTAAATAGCGTGAAAAACAATTGTTTTTGGTTAGCACCTAATGCTGAACATATCGCTAATTGATGTTGACGCTCTGCAGTGCGTGAAATAAAGAGGTTAGCAATATTGGCGGTGGCGATTAATGTTAAGCCAAGCGCACCTATGATAAGCAAGTAAACACTGTTTTTACTGTTATTAATGATGTGGTCTTGCAAAGGCGTAGCTTCAATCTTAATACTCCAACCGTTGAAAAATTCACTGTCTTTTACTTGTTGTAGCCAGTTGTTGTTAACTAGGTTAGTGAGCTGTTGATTGCGTTGGCTTGTTGAAAGCGCAGCGCTGCTATCGTTTGCTGTTTTGCCAATGAACATTAGCCCGCCATCGTCGTTACCCCATGCTTTTCGATCGCGTTCATTAACTGAGTTATAGTCCCAAGGTATGTAGAGTTGAGTGTTAAAACCTGTACCCGCTATCGCTAACTCCTGATATTCTTTGGCGATTACGCCGATGACTTGATAACTTTTGCCACCAAAGCTGATGCGTTGATCAAGAATATTATCATCGCCATTAAATTCATCTTGCCACGTTTGATAACTAAGAATGGCAACTGGATGATAGCTATTAATTGCTTCACTCTGCTCGAACGCTCTACCAATGGCCATTTCTATACCAAGCATGCTAAACCATTGAGGTGTTACGTACTTAATCTCCATCATGGGTTTTGATGGAAGCGAGGTAATCACGTCTGCATCGATATAGAGCAGCGCACTATCGGTAAAAAGCGTCTGGTTATCATGTAAATACATTAAGTTAGGGTAGGTAAAAGCATCGCCATCCACTTGTTGTTCGTTATTGATCAGCATATGTTTAACGGTAAATAAATGTTGCTGATCAGGGTAAGGTAGTGGCTTGATTAGCATGATGTAAGCTAAAGTCATCACACAAAGCAGCGTACCTAAGGCAATTGCCATGGTTGAGACAACCCCAAAGACAAATAAAGGCGTTTGTTTTAGGCTCAAGAATGCTTGCTTAAGCTGGTAAATAAATAATTGCATTTTGACTCCTATAACTGAGCAACAGTTTTAAGATCAGGAGTTCGCAAGATCTGCCCATCAAGTAACTGTATTTGGGTTTTTGCCATATCGGCATATCTAGGATCGTGTGTCACCATACAAATTGTTGTGCCTTGGCGATTAAGTTGTTCAATTAACGCCATTACACGGTCGCCGGCATTAGAATCTAAATTCCCCGTAGGCTCATCAACCAGTAAAATTGACGGTTTAGCCACTAAGGCGCGGGCGATAGCAACACGTTGTTGTTGACCACCAGAAAGTTGATTAGGTTTATGACTATTGCGATGTGATAATCCAACTTGTGTTAAACAGGTGTTGACGCGTTCTTCAACCGCTTTAGCATTAAGTTTATCGGTATGATACCTAAGAGGAAGGGCGACATTGTCAAATACCGATAATTCGTCAATTAAATTAAATGATTGAAAAATAAAACCAATTTTACTATTTCTAACTTCTGCGGCTTTATCTAAACTTAATGAGGTTACAGGGATGTCTTCGATAAAATATTCACCCGCTGTTGCAACATCCAATAAGCCCATGATTGACAGTAATGTTGATTTGCCTGAACCAGAAGGCCCAGAAATGGCAACATAGTCACCTTGGTTAATTGTCAAATTGATATCTTTAAGTGCGTGGGTTTCCAGTTCTTCCGTTTCAAATACTTTTGATATATTGGTCATTTTAAGTATTTCAGTCATTTGTACATCCTATATTCGTTATATAATTTAAATGTTGCTATAAAGCGTCATGTTAGTTGATAGAGATCTCGTTAACTTGGTAGTTAGAGAGATCTGAAATAATGAATTGTTCGTTAAGTGTGACTGGTGAAAGCACTTGGATGTAGCGACCCGCTTGTTCCCCAAATTCCAACACTGTTCTACTTGCTAAATCACCTTGTTGATTCAGTCGATATATCGCTTGTCTGCTTGCCGTTTTGATATTTGCTGGTCGGTCAATATATGTCACGTTATGTAATGTTTTAGTGATGATTTTGGCATTAATATTTTGCTCTGGTCTGGCATTCTCTGGGATATTATTAGCGAGCGCGACATCAATACTGACGGTATTGTCTGCGACAACAGGGTCAATTCTTGTGACTGTGCCCGTAATGATCGCCGGATGAGTATTGATTTCTACCTGTTGGCCGATTTTTATTGACGGTGCATACAGCTGAGGTACTTTTACTTCAGCAATCAGCTCTTTAGTACTGCCGAGCAGTGCAATTTCTTGACCTGGGCTTAAGCTTTGTCCAAGTGTTACCGCTAATCGCTGTAAAACTCCTTCAATGCCTGCCTTAACATCGAGTTGTTCTATCTGATGTTTGATATTTGCTATTACTCCTTGCTGTTGAGCAATGACTTGTTGCCGAATATTTAATGCTTCAATATGAACTAGGCTAAGTTGCTGTAAACGTTTGTTTAATATTTCTATCCTTGCACTTAGCTGTGATTCGTTAAGCTGACTTTGTTTAAAACTAATTTGAGAAATTATCCCATCTGCGACTAGTTTTTCTTCAGCAACGCGTTTTAATTTTGCTGACTCATAGTTTGATTGTAATTCAGTGAGCATGGCTTGTTCGTTTAGCATTTCACGCTGCTGGTTGACTTTCATTTGACGAAGGTTTGCGGTTAGTTGCATTAATTCCTGTTGTGCATTTTGATAGGCTAACACCAATTTAGGATTTTCTAACTTTACGATGATGCTGTCTTTTGTTACCGACGCACCCGGTTTTAAAATGATTTCTTTAACGGTTGCTTGTGTTAATGAGGTAATGAGTTGCAGTTTTTCAGACACTAATTTCCCATAGCCGTCAATGGTAATGGATAAATCACCTTGTTTGACACCGGTAATTAGCAGATCTTTTTTATCAAGAGTTATCCGTTTGTGGCTAAAGTGGTAATAGCTGACAAGTGCACTAATTATTACAACTGCGTTTATCAATAGTAGCCGTTTAGCATTATTCTTTGGCTTTTTTGATTTTTTTATGTCCATTAGGTTAATTCACTTCACTTGGTCATTGTTGTTACTGGATGCTGAGATTAGATAGCTATTTACGTGCCAATTTATAAATCTAATAAAAACAATGGCATAAAATTTATGGTGTAAGATTTGCCTTTAAACAGTCCGAAATTGAACTCAAAGTTTTAAAATTGAAACTCTTGGTGCTTAACCAATATAATGTCAGCCGTGATTGAGACCGTAACAGTGAGTGTAGGATGATTAAGCAATATTTAGTGTGGGATCTGCCTGTGAGAATTTTTCATTGGAGCTTTGTCTGTCTATT
>JBNKXM010000198.1:0-4622 GCA_050300315.1 Thalassotalea sp.
AAGGCGTGATGGAGCTCCTCAAAGTCAAACCACGCCTGTATCGGTTTGGCAGTCGTACAATATTTAATCATTCACTCGTGTCAATTTTAATTTTGAATCTTGAAGAAGGGTCGATAGATACCGACATTTACATCGATGCATTAGCATCAGTTATCGAATGTATCGGTGCTCGAATGGCATTTATTACTTATAAAAACTCTTTAGTGACGGTTCAAGAGCAGATCCAAGCTGCCGTAACCAAAACGAAAAGAATGATCGAGATATCTAAGCATCATCAACAAGAAGTAATGAATGAAATTGTACAAAATATTGGTATGAGTTTTCATGTGTTAGATATGACGATGGAACAAGAAGAATATCTTACTGATCTTGTTCATAATGCTTTAAAGAAACATACCCAAGATGATGTGATTTTTTCTGAAGTCTCGCAGTTACTTGATGGTGCACTTGAAAGCGTTGATAAACTTAAATCTCTTAATGTCGTTGAAGATATTCAGGAAGAAGAGTTTGATGAAGAGGATGAACTATTTTGAGTGGATTGATCGATGAATTAGCGCTCAGTCAATTACCTTACGCTGTATTACTTATCAATAAAGAAAAACATATTATTGACTGTAATCCGTTTGCTGAGCAACTCACAGAGTATTCTAGAAATGAATTAGTGGGGAAAAATGTTGATATATTGTTCCCTAATGAACTGCTTGCTTCGTATCTAACGCATAAGAAAGATTCACCAAATAATCGCGTGGCGTTAAGCTTAGGTGGTTATATTTGTCTGATAAAAAAGTCAAAACAACAAATCAAATGCTTAGTTAAGGCCTGTCAGCAAGACCAAGGCTATGCGCTATATTTTGATCAGTATCATGAAGATCTTCCAGCATCAGAACATTTTTCCTCAATAGAAGTACAACGAGTATTAGATGAATTAGACGAAGCGTTTTGGGAATGGAATATTGAACAAGATCTGATCGCGTTTTCAGCAAAAGCAATGTTTATTTTAGGTTATGAAACGGCGCCATTTATAGCGCCAATAACCTTTCTAGAAAAACATTTATCGACGGATGCAATTAAAAATCTTTATCGTCAGTTTCATCAACATAGTATAGGAAACCGCGAGAATATTAATATTACCACGGCGGTAACTACTACGCTAGGTGACAAAAAGTGGATTAATGTTGTTGGCAAGGTGTTTGAGTTTCAAGATGAACAACCTTACAAAATGTTTGGTTCAATAAAAGATGTGACCGAATCCCAGCAATTGATCACTGAGTTAAAAAAACAAAACGGTTATTTACATCTTGCGGAACAGTTTAGTAATTCAGGTCATTGGCGCATAGATATTGTTACCAACCAGCTTTATTGGTCGCGAGGAATATATGGTATTCATGGTGTTTCGCCTAGTCGCTATCAGCCAAGCGTTGAGTCAGCCTTAGCATTTTATATCGAAGGTGAGCGAGATAAAGTTAAAGCATGTATCGACAAAGCAATTGAAGAGAAAAAAGGCTTTCATTTAAAAAGCACAATAATTAACGCGGCAAAATCAAAAGTTAAGATAGAAATTATTTGTGATGTTGAGCTTGATCATAACGGTGATGTCGTTGGCATTTTTGGGGTATCTCGAGATATTACGAAAGCAGAAGATCTGTTTGAAAAATTAAAATTATTGGCCATGGTTAATTATACCATCAAGGTGCCGATTTTTTTCATCAATGATCAAGACCATGTTGTGTATCAAGACTTATCTCCACAGCAAGGTAATGAGAACTCGGTCTTATTTAATTATATTAATTTTAGTATTAAAGATTATTTAGGTTTTAAAGCAATAGCCAAGGAAAAAGGGCAGCTAAAACGCACGAATATCAGTTTTGATAAATACATCACAGTGTTTGATTTATCGGTTACTTATGAACCAGATGAAGGCATTTATATTTGGATTGTTGAAAACGTTACCGAAAAATTTAGGGTCGAACAACAGCAAATCATTACCAATCGTTTGGCATTACTTGGTAATACCTTTGGTAATGTTTCTCACGATATAAATAACGTTTTAGGGGTTGCGTTAGGCGCCACTGAAATGTTGGAGTTAAAATTTGCTCAAGGTGAGAAAGACATTTCAGGCTATATTGAGCGAGTTAAAAATGCGATAGATAAAGGAAAAAGTGTTACTGAACGATTACTGGCATTTACACGCAAACCAACAGTAAAAGTAATTGAATTCGATCCTATTCAAGAAATAAAAGAAAACCATTACCTGTTTAAACAACTGTTACTAAGCACGATAGATTTTACCACCAAGTTTGACGATGTTGCATGTTTGATAAAATTTCCACAGGGTGAATTTATCAATATTTTGCTCAATTTAGTGTTAAATGCACAAGACGCCATTCAAGAGCAAGGCTTAATCGGTAAGATAGAAATTGGAGCGCATTTGAATGAACAAGGGTATTTAGAAATTTATGTAAAAGACAGTGGTATTGGTATTAAACAAGAAAATCTTACCAAAATATTTGATCCTTTCTACAGCAGTAAATCGGTTAATAAGGGTAATGGAATTGGCTTAGCCAATGTTTACAGTACAATTTATAAGTACAATGGACAGATACAGGTTGCAGGAGAGAGTGACTTAGGCGGCGCCGAATTTACCTTAGTCTTTCAATGTCGGTTACTTAATAAACCCAATAAAGTAGTACAGCAAGAGAAATCTGATATAGGGATAGCAGGTAAATCGATACTGATTTTAGATGACGAACTCTCTATTGCTGAATTTGTCTCGTTGTTTCTTGAAAGTGAAGGGGCTAAAACCGAGTACATCACAAGTAAACCAGCGTTAACAGATATGTTAAGCACGGACAAAACGTTTGATATTTTCATAACGGATATGATTTTGCCTGATATTTCTGGTCGAGACGCGGTTGGTTTGGTCAAAGCTAAGTTCCCCGAAATAAAAGTGTATTCAATTAGTGGTTATATTGCGGAAGAAAATAATAACTGGCATTATCCTGTGCTTAGAAAACCTTTTAATTCTAAAGAGTTAGGTGAGTTCTTGCTTAGTAATTAGCGTATACTTAACCTTTTCGAATGATAATTCATTCCTCATTTTACAAGCCAAAGTCGTAGAGCGTAAACAATTGGATGACATTATTGGTGTTATTGAACATAATAATAAACGCCGAGCTTTTTTGAGTTGATGCAAGGATATACGTGAAAAATAAAGAAAAATATAACATCTTGGCTGTTGATGACGCTAAAGATAGCTTAATGCTATTGGAATTTGATTTAAGTGAAGTTGGCTATCGGGTTGTTACTGCTAATTCTGGAGAGGCTGCACTTGCATTAATGGAACATACCGATGTTAGTTTGGTCTTGCTTGATATGTATATGCCTGGTATTTCTGGTTTTGAAACATTACGAAAAATCAAAGCAAACGAGAATTACGATCATATTCCCGTCATCATGCTGTCGACATCAGATGATGAAGATCAAGTGGTTAAGGCGCTTGAGTTAGGGGCGAGTGATTATGTCACTAAGCCTTATATTGCAAAAATTTTGTTAGCACGTATTAAAATTGCGTTAACTGTCATGGAAAAAACAATACTGCTTGAATCGTTAGCGAATACTGATTTTTTAACTAAGGTTAGTAACCGCGGTAGTTTTGAAGAACTTGTCAGTAAAAGCATCAGTCAAGCGAAACGATCAGAACAAATGGTCTCGTTAGCAATGTTTGATCTCGATTTTTTTAAGAAAGTAAATGATAACTATGGACACGAGGCTGGCGATTTAGCTTTAGTAGAGTTCTCTCGCTTATTAAAACAGACGTTTAGAGACTATGATATTATTGGGCGAGTAGGTGGCGAAGAGTTTGCTGTTTGTATGCCAAATACCTCGCTTGAGGAAGCGTTTGTTGCGTGCGAACGTTGTCGTCAACGTCTAATGGAGCAAACGATAAAAATCGAACAAAATGGTCATTCACAGTCATTTAATATTACCGTCAGTATTGGTTTAACTGCAGCTACAGGTTCTACAATGACGTTTGATAGTTTACTACGTGAAGCAGATCACTTGCTGTATCAGGCAAAAGAAAATGGCCGAAATCAAACTTGTGTGGCCAATAAAATAAAAGACGGCAGTGAAGATGGAGGCATAGATATGACAAATACTGAACACTCAGATACAACAGAAAAGCGAAAATGCTTTGCTGGTATCGATTATGATATAGGTGTAAATAATGTCCTCGGAGATGACAATTTATTTGCTGATATATTAGTGATGTTTTATCAAGATCATGGTTGCTACCCAGATGAAATTCAGCAAGCAATTACCACTAATGAACAAGAAACCCTGAAACATCTTGTGCATACGTTAAAAGGTGTTGCATGCTCTATTGGTGCAATGCAATTATTCGAACTCTGTAAATCATTAGATTTTGCGATTAATGAACAACACACGGCTCGTTATCAAGCATTATTTGAGCCTGTTAGAAATGAGTTGGAGTTGATACTGACAGGGATTAAAGAAGGCTTAGCAGATAAACTTTAGTCTATCGCTAAGCTGATATTCGATGTTGGTACGCAGCAACAAGGAAGTATTTCACCTTCACCAACGAACGCTAATGGTTCACCATT
>JBNKXM010000199.1:0-4619 GCA_050300315.1 Thalassotalea sp.
CAATAAAGTTATCAACCATGCCTGATTGTAACGGCCCAGGTCTAAACAAGGCCACCAATGCGATAATATCTTCAAAGCAGTCAGGCTTAAGCTTATCAATCAAAGACTTCATACCACTGGATTCTAGCTGGAATACGGCAGTGGTTTGTGACGACAACAACAGCTTAAATGATTTTTTATCATCCAGTGGAATTGCCGCGATATCGATGGGCTCTTCGCCTTTAGCAAGTAACTTTTTATCGGCCATTTCAATGGCCCATTGCAAGATAGTAAGTGTTCTCAGCCCTAAGAAGTCAAACTTAACTAAGCCCGCATCTTCGACATCATTTTTATCAAACTGAGTAACAGGGTTTTTACCTTCATCATCACAATAAAGCGGTGCGAAATCGGTAATCGTTGTCGGTGAGATAACCACACCACCCGCGTGTTTACCCGCATTTCGTGTCGTTCCTTCAAGAATGCGACACATATCAATGAGATCTTTTACTTCACTGTCTTGCGCGTACAATTCTGGCAGCTTAGGTTCAGCTTCAAATGCTTTGGCTAATGTCATACCAGGGTCGCCCGGTACCAGTTTAGAAATTCGATCAACAAAGCCGTATGGATGACCTAAGACTCGACCAACATCTCGAATTACCGCTTTTGCCGCCATAGTTCCGAAGGTAATGATCTGCGAAACCGCGTCTCGACCATAAAGTTCAGCAACATGATCGATAACTTCATCTCGGCGATCCATACAGAAATCGATATCAAAATCAGGCATCGATACCCGTTCAGGGTTTAAAAAACGTTCGAAAAGCAGATCAAATTCAAGCGGATCTAAGTCAGTAATTTTCTGAGCATATGCCACTAAAGAGCCAGCACCAGAACCGCGACCAGGCCCAACGGGAATATTATTGTCTTTACTCCACTGAATGAATTCCATAACGATCAAAAAGTAGCCAGGAAATCCCATATTATTAATAACGTCGAGTTCAACTTTTAGACGTTCATCATATGGTTTACGTTTTTCAGCAAAGTCAGGGGCGTTTTTATCAAACAAAAATTCTAAGCGTTCTTCCAATCCTTCTTCAGACACTTTGACCAAGTAATCTTCGATTTTCATGCCACCGGTTGGAAAATCAGGTAAAAAGTATTCACCTAAACGCACGGTAACATTACAGCGTTTTGCAATTTCAACGGTATTTTCTAGCGCCTCGGGAATATCAGCAAATAATGCCAACATTTCAGCTTCGGTGCGCAAATATTGCTCTGGACTGTATTTTTTAGGGCGACGTTTATCATCTAATGTGAAACCATCATGGATGGCCACCCTAATTTCATGGGCTTCGAACAGATCTTCACTCAGAAAGACCACTTCATTAGTGGCCACCACCGGCAGTTGTTTTTGCGCCGCTAATTCAACCGCCAAATGTAAATAGTTTTCTTCATTTTCACGTCCGGTGCGTATTAATTCTAAAAAATAACAATTGGGAAAATATTGTTGGTAAAACGCAACCATGTGCTCTGTTTGTTCGCGGTTGC
The DNA here is from genome assembly GCA_050300315.1 of Thalassotalea sp. GTDB lineage: Bacteria > Pseudomonadota > Gammaproteobacteria > Enterobacterales > Alteromonadaceae > JBNKXM01. The sequence goes on from JBNKXM010000199.1 coordinate 1,525, forward strand.
CTTTTAGTAATGCTTTACCGACATCGCCTTCACGGCCACCCGATAAGACAATTAATCCTGGCGCATATTCAATTAGCCAGTCTTTATCAATGACCGCTTTATTTTGTACGTGGCCACGTAAATACGCTTTTGAGATCAACTCGGTCAGATTTTTATAGCCGGTATTATTAGTCGCCAATACCACTAATCTGAATAACTCGTCACCGAGCTCTTCACTTTTCACCCAAAAATCGCTACCAATAATTGGTTTTACACCTGCGCCATGAGCCGCATGATAATATTTTACTAAGCCACATAAATTAGTCTGATCGGTAAGCGCGATCGCTGGCATATTTAACTCAGCTGCCCGAGTGACTATTGGCTTAACCTTGTTTAAGCCATCAGACATCGAGTAATCGCTATGCACCCTAAGATGCACAAAACGCGGTGGTTGATGTTCGCTTAACGGCTCATTTTCCATAGCAGTATTTTCGACCAGTTCAGACATTATTATTTTTCATTATTGAGCACGGCAGCAACGGGTTTAAAACTCCTACGATAACAGTCTAACACCCCATGTTCGACTATTTTTTCTAAATGCGCCTTGGTTGGATAGCCTTTGTGACTAGCAAAACCATAATGTGGGTATAATTTATCCAGAGCGATCATTTCTTCATCGCGCGCAACTTTAGCAATAATCGACGCGGCACTAATTTCAGCAACTCTCGCATCCCCTTTTACCACTGGCTGACTCGCGATTTGCCCCAGCTGCCCGTGAAAACTTGGAGTGCGATTACCATCTACCAGCACATGATCAGGTTCAACACCTAAGCCATGTACAGCGCGCTGCATTGCCAGCATAGTAGCATGTAAAATATTTAAGGTATCAATTTCTTCCGGTGTCGCTCGGGCAATACACCAAGCGACCGCTTTTTCTTTTATCTCGTCTGACAATAGTTTTCGCTTTTTCTCAGAAAGCTTCTTGGAATCGGTCAAACCGGCAATGGGATTATCAACATCTAAAATAACCGCAGCAGTGACGACATCGCCAACTAACGGGCCTCGACCGACCTCATCGACGCCGGCAATACAATATGCAATAGGATATTCAAATGGAGGAAGTTCAGCCTTAGCCATAAAAAATTAATGCCCTTGAAGATAAAGTTGCTCAACTGCTTTAGCGGCTTGTTCGCTAGCGTTTTGCTGTAAACTTTGATGGATCTCGATAAACGCTTGATTAAGTGCTGATTGATCTTGATATAAACGCTCTTTGACCAGCGGTAAAATATTATCAACACAAACTTGAGACTGCAGTAATTCTGGTACCAATGATTTATTCGCTAATAAATTAGGCAAAGAAAACCATTTTAACTTAACAAAACCTTTAAAGAGATGGTAAGTCAGTGGATTAAATTTATAACAAATAACCATGGGCCGTTTAATTAACGCGGCTTCCAAGGTAACAGTACCCGATGCAGTTAGTAAACAATCGCTCGCTGCCATCACTTGCTGCGCATTATTTAGCACAAGTTGCACGTTAAGTTCTGGTGCGATTTTTTCTTTTAATTCAGTAAATTGTCTGGCACGTTTTTCACTGATCATTGGCGTGATGAAAATTAACTCACTGTCTTCTTTGGCCAGTTGCTGCGCGGTATGTAAAAATGGTGCAACTAAACGAGACAATTCGCCACCACGACTCCCCGGCATTAGCGCCAAGACTTTTTTATCTAGTGGTAGCCCTAACGCTTGCCTTGCCAAATTTTTATCCGAAACCATTGGAATATCATCGGCTAACGAATGACCGACAAACTGGCAAGGTACGTTATGCTGATCATAAAAGGCCTTTTCAAAAGGCAATAAGGATAACACCAAATTAGTTGCTTCAGCGATTTTAAAAATACGCTTTTGACGCCATGCCCAAACACTTGGACTAACGTAGTGAACGGTTTTGATCCCTTGTTGCTTGAGGCTTAACTCGAGACGAAGATTAAAATCTGGTGCATCAATACCAATAAAAACATCTGGCGTCTTGTTAGAGAAATAATCGACCAAACTATCTTTAACGTGAAAAAGACGCTTTAAGCGTCCCAAAACTTCAAAGATCCCCATGACCGAAAGCTCTTCCATGTCGAATAAACTTTCAAAACCTAATGCCAACATCTTAGGCCCACCAATTCCGACAAATTTAGCATCGGGATAGCGCGCTAATAAAGACTGCATCAGCCCTGCCCCTAAGGTATCACCGGAATGTTCACCAACGACAATACCAAAGGTAGGCGCATGTTTTACAACAGATTGTTTGTGAGGTTCAGTATTCATTGAAGATTAACGAATAATACCGCGACTTGATGATGCAATAAATTGGCTAAACAGTGACACTTCTGGACAAGGTTCAATTGTACTTGCTATGTCACCCAGCGCTTCTTCAACGGTTAACCCTTGACGATATACTTTACGATACGCTTGTTTAATGGCTCTTATTGCCTCAGCAGAAAATCCTCGGCGTTTTAAGCCTTCACTATTTAAACCAAAAGGTTTAGCAGCGTTACCAGAAGCCATAACATAAGGTGGAACATCTTTTAAAATTAATGATGTTGCTGCGACGAAACTATGCGCACCAATGTGGCAAAACTGATGCACACCACTCATTCCACCGAGAATTGCGTAATCGCCAACATGCACATGACCAGCAATTGACGCGTTATTAGCCATAATGCAATTGTTTCCCACCACACAATCATGGGCAACATGGGTATAAGCCATAAATAGATTATTACTACCTATTTGAGTGATGCCTTTATCCTGAATAGTGCCGCGATGAATAGTACAACATTCACGAAAAACATTGTTATCGCCAATGATTAGCTCTGTTGCTTCGCCATTGTATTTTAGATCCTGACAATCTTCACCAATCGAGGCAAATTGAAAAATCCGATTTCCTTTACCTATTCTAGTAGGACCATTGATCACCACATTCGCACTGATCACACAATCATCGCCAATAACGACATTTTTACTAATGTAAGTCCAAGGACCGATAGAGACATTAGCGCCTATTTGGGCACCTTCTTCGATTATTGCTTGAGGATGAATCAAATGGAAATGCTCCTACAAAT
>JBNKXM010000200.1:0-4602 GCA_050300315.1 Thalassotalea sp.
TACAATAAAGACAACGATTACTATTTGCCGGTAAAGGTGCAGAACAACTGTTACAACGATTGGCTCAATCATTCAGTGAACAAGCGACCAACTAATGAGTTGCTTAACGTCGATTATGTTTGAGATGCACTACCGTTTTGTTGCAATGCTTCGAGTTTTACTAAACGATAACTAATATATGCTGAAAAAGGCTGCTCTGGCGTCGTTAGTTGAAAAGGAAACTCTGCATGGTTAGGGCTGTCTGGAAAATATTGCGGCTCTAAGCATAAACCTTGACGCGGCGAAAATTTACCAGATAAATAATCGCCAGTGTAAATCTGCAAACCAGGATAACTACTGTTAACATGTAATTGCAGTTTTTTATCGGGGCTGATCAATATTGCCTGCCAATCATCACGTTGATTAGTCACGAAATTTAAATCGATAACATCACGATCATCCGTTTCTTTAAGGATCCTAGGTTTAGTAAAATCAAAACGGCTATCAGCAACGGGTAAAATCCCCCCCGTAGGAATATTTTTATCATCAAGCTCAGTAAAATACTCAGCATTAATCTGCAATAGATGTTCGTTTGATGATTGCTCGACGCCCGCTAAATTAAAATAAGGATGGCTAGTCGGGCCGACAACGGTTGCTCGTTCACTGGTGGCTGAAAACTTAATGATTAATTCACTCTCATCGGTTAATGAGTAATGCACGAAAAACTGAATTGGCCCAGGATAGCCATTGCGATTATCATCAAATAGATAAGAGAACGACAATGACTGCTCGTCTTGGGCATCTAATTGCCAGATCACGTCGCTTAATGCATTAGCGCCACCATGGAGATGGTTAATACCTTCGTTCGCATCTAACTGAAACTCTTCGCCATCAATAACAAATTTTGACTGACCAATTCGGTTAGCAAATGGCCCAACTATCGCCCCTAAATATGCGGGATCTTCTTGATAGTCCGCTAATGAAGAATAACCTAAAACGATATTACGCTCTTCGCCTGCCACTAGAGTGTGCCATTGCACAATTCGCGCACCATAATTTGTAATACAAATTTCATCACCCGCTTGGTTTGATAACAAAAATGAGCGTAGTTCCGTCATGCGACTTCCAACTTAAAAATTTACCTTGATAGGGTTATGATAATGCATTTATCTCATTAGAAATGAAACAATTTCAAATAAAAAAGCACTGATGATTTACCTCAGTGCTTTCTCTATCTTTACTATTAGTCTCACGAAAAGGGCAATAACTAACGGTAAATAACTTAAATTTTATTGGCTTGCTAGATAAGCAAAAACCGTTTGAAATGCGGTTTCTTGGAATTTCTTTAATCCCGTGTCACGAAAATCGATTGTCACTTGCGACTTAGCAAGGCCAGTTTTCACATAACTTGATGACACTATGTCGACATCCAGTTCATCAATCAATTGAATTGCGGCTTCAAGCTTAAAACCTACTGGGCCACCAGCAAATTTACCTTTTAACGCCCGGCCTTTTATCACTACTTTATCAATATGATAATCACTAAGTAACTTAGCAAAAGTAAATTGAAATTTTCTCAACTGCTGCGCATCACCAGCATCAACCAGACTAATTTTAGGTACTCGGATCTGAGGGATATCATACAAGCCATTCGCTTTTGACATCACACAAATAATGGCATCATTACCTTTTAATTCTACACCACAAACTTTCATAACTGCCCTCATTTAAAAACGCTCGCTATTATAAGGGAGAAATTAGCTAAATGCTGTGCTTTATTTTAGCTAAGTGTGCACATTCCCCTTACAAATCAATAAAAATAAACTCGCTAACCTTCTTTTTTTAGTTTAATAATTAAATCAATATGGGGGATCAACAACTCAATTTCTCGAAGGTGATCGCGCAATGACTCCCATTGATGTAACTCAAGCTTACCGGAATCCAAAATAGCTCGTTTTAGTTCACTGATTAACGAAGTCTCATCTTCTTGTTTAATAAATTCATTAATACGTAATAAATTATCAAGATCAGATTGCGAAATAATTTCTAACTCTTTTTCTGCTGCCATGATTTTTCCTAGCACGCTAACGTCTATCGCTAGTATAGCGTAGAAAGTTTTATCACGATATTTTCATTTAGTTATCATTAGGATATTTGATGTTAGCAAGCTGACGAGCTTGCTCAATCACCGACAATACATCTGTCGACAACTGCCAGCTATTAATCGGAGACTCTATTTTATTCGCTTGGATCAAATCCAAAAAATGACCTATTTCATACGTCATGCGATTATCATTTTGTGCCAGTGATAGCTCTTCACTGTGACCATTATTTAAGATCAAGGTTACCTTATTAAATAATGACGAGTGCTGCCAGACTATTCGACCATTTTCACCTTGTAGTTCACCAAGGTTTTCACCATTAGATATTTTTGAATAGCTGATCGCAGCTTGCATTTGATGTGCTTGCTGGTAATTTAACAGCAGCTCTCCACAACCATCAACCCCAGACGCTAACTTAGTACATTGAAAACTTATCTCGTCTGGGCGACCAAGCATATTTATCGCTAAATATAGTGGATAGATACCTAAATCCATTAACGCGCCATTAGCAAACGCAAGATTAAAGGTATTAGGCGTTGCTCCCTGCAAATAAGCTAAATAGCGTGACGAATATTGGCAAAAACTCGCTGAGAATTTCCTTAATGTACCAATTTGCGTTATCGCTTGTTTTACTTGTAAAAAGTTTGGCAAAAATGAATTAAGCATAGCTTCCATAAAACAAACATTATGCTGTTTTGCTAAGGCTATCATTTCTGATAATTCCCGATTATTTACCGCCACGGGTTTTTCACACAATACATGCTTATTTGCCTGCATCATCAACATCGCTTGACTCGCATGACAGCTGTTAGGTGATGCAACATAAACTGCATCAACGTCATTACAGTTTGCCAGTGCGGATAAATCATCGAACGCAAGCGGAATATTAAAGCGCTCAGCAAAAGCCTCAGCCGTAGCCTGCTGGCGAGAATAAACCGCTTGTAAAACAAAGCGACTATCCTGCATAGCCGCATCAATAAAACTCTCAGTAATTTTACCTGTACCAATAACGGCAAAACGTATCGTCATAACAGTCCTTATAAATAACACTTACACTTGAAATACTTGCATTTGAAATACTCGCTTTGACTTCACTTTAGTCGTAACCAGTTAAGCCATTGGCTTTAATTAAACTCAACACGATAACCAACACCATAAACCGATTGAATGACCCCTTGCTCAGGGTTCAATTCAACTAATTTTTTGCGGAGTTTTTTAATATGACTGTCTATCGTACGATCACTCACTATGCGGCTATCGTCATACATGTTACGCATCAATTGCTCTCGGGTAAATATTCTGCGAGGCTCACTAAACATGGTTTGTATTAGGTGAAATTCCACCGCAGTTAAATCAACACTTTTCCCATTAAAACAAAGCTGTAAACGCTTATCATCCAATAAAAATTCCCCCTGTGTCTCCACAGGTGCTATCGTGTTTGCCCGGCGCAGCACAGCTTTAACACGTGCCACCACTTCTCTTGGGCTAAACGGTTTGCAAATATAATCGTCTGCGCCAATTTCCAGACCCAATAACCGATCGATTTCTTCAACCTTAGCGGTAACCATTAAAATTGGTACATTAGTAAACTGACGAAGTTCTCGACATATTGTTATTCCGTCTTTGTTCGGCAGCATGATATCGAGTAAAATAACGTCAGGCTGATGGCCCTTCACCCATTCAATAACTAAGTCACCATCATCTAAACAGTGGGTTTGAAACTGTGCTAATGCAAAATAATCACTTAATAAGTCAGCCAGTTTTTGTTCATCTTCAACAATTAATATTTGCTTAGTCATATTTCCTCTTTGTGTGAGTGACACTAACGCTCCAGTGTTGGCAAACTAATATGAATAGCTAAACCACCCAATTGTGCTTTATCAGCATAGATTTCACCTTGATGTGCTTTGACAATATGCGCACAAATAGATAAGCCTAAGCCACTACCACCGGTTTTACGATTGCGCGAACTATCGACACGATATAAATGTTCAAATAAAAAACCATAGTGCTTAGCTTCAACACCAATGCCATCATCTTCAATCGTTAGTTTGACGTGTTTAGTTAATTGATCCAATGCCATTGTCATTCGTACTTTTGTGCCGGTTTGCGCGTACTTAATACAATTATTGATCAAATTTTCAAATAGCTGGGCCAAACGGGTGCGATCACCAAAAATGTTTACCTGTGACACCGTGATCTGATTAACCACTTCAAAGGTAAAGCCTGAATGCGCCAAATAGCTCGACAATTTTTTTGTCTCATTATCAATTAACGCTAATAAATCAATAGGTTGTTTTTTGTAACTCATGCCACCAATATCTGCACTGGTTAATGCATGTAAATCTTCAATTAAGCATTGTAAGTGACTGACTTCTTGATGAGCAGAATGAACATGCTCAAGTGACAACGGCCTGACACCGTCGATGATAGCTTCAAGCTCGCCTTTTAAAATGGCAACTGGCGTGCGCAGTTCATGAGAAATATTAGCCAGCCATCGCTTTCTCGCCGACTCATTGGC
>JBNKXM010000201.1:0-4601 GCA_050300315.1 Thalassotalea sp.
CAATGGTGATGCACTATAAACAAAAAAGCGCTTAGTGAGTAACTAAGCGCTTATCTTCTGCTTTGTATTGAAAAGTAAAAACTATTTGGCAAAGTCGATTAAAGTTTGCCCCGACATCCGATAACCAATCCACTCATTTTGAGGTTCAGCGCCAAGCGACTGATAAAATTCTCGCGATGGCGTATTCCAATCTAAACAACTCCATTCAAAGCGTCCACAGCCTCGCTCAATTGCAATATTCGCTAAATGCTTTAACAACGCAATGCCAGCGCCTTTACCTCGATATTCAGGAGAAACATATAAATCTTCCAGATACAGACCAGGTTTGGCTAACCAGGTTGAGTAGTTATAAAAATAGACTGAAAAACCAATAGCTTTGCCTTCAATTTCAGCGATTAAGCCGTGTACGCCTGAGTTATCACCAAACATACTCGATTCAATGCTGGCTACCGTTGCCAGCACTTCATGCTCAGCTTTTTCATAAATAGCCAGCTCACGAATAAAAAATAAAATCGTTTCTGCGTCGTCTATTGTCGCTTTACGTATTGTAATCTCTGACATCATTACATCCTTAATTTAAAAGTAATGCTATTTTACGTTAACTATTAAATGCATCCAGTACATAATAATCAACTAAGAATGTACAATATTCATAATTAGATGAACTTACATAAAATTGATTTAAATTTGCTTGTACTCTTTGACGCTTTATATCGTCATAGATCCGTTTCATTAGCCGCAACCGAGATATGCATCAGTCAATCAGCGTTCAGTCATGGTTTAACGCGCCTAAGAAATCGACTTAATGATCAGTTATTTGTTCGTATTAATAATGTGATGCAGCCGACAGAGCGCGCCGTGGAAATTGCTACTGTACTGCAATCAGCATTACCGTTAATTGAGCAAAGTTTACAAGCAACTAAGGTCTTTGATCCCCAAGAAAGTGAACTGACGTTTAGACTAACCGCCACCGACTATACCGAATACTGCCTCTTACCCAAGCTAATGGCACATTTAAACCAAGTTGCGCCAAAAATAAAAATCAAGGTATTACCGGCAGCAACTATTGCCCCGAGTGAACAGCTCGCCAATAAGGATGTTGATTTTTCAATGGGGTTTACACATCAAAATTTTAACTCTTCGATTATTGAACACTATAACTGGTTAAGCGATAGCTACTGTACCATTGCCAGAAAAAATCACCCTCAGCTAGGTAATAAACTTACCATAGAAGATTTTATAGCGCTGCCACATATTCTGATAGCGCCTTGGGGGGAAAGCCAAGGCGTGGTTGATCAAGCGCTCAACATGATCAAGAAAAAACGCAGCATCGCACTACAGCTTCCCAGTTTATTGGTGGCACCTCATGTGATCAAAGAAACTAATTATTTACTGACATTACCAAGACTGATTGCTGAGCAGTTTTCACAACAACACCCTTGTCAGATCTATCAAACACCAGTTGATATTCCTAACTATCAACTCAATATTTACTGGCATAAAATCAACAGCGATAAAGTAGCGTTTAAATGGTTTATTGAGCAAATAAAAACACTTACCTTGCGATAAATAATATCAAGTTGAGCGCTCTAAAATAAAAAACAAAACAACAAAAAGCTTACAATAACAAAGAGGTAACTGTATAGGTTGGCTTTTCAATAGATTGTATCTATCAAAAATTGGAACGTCGCATTATAGTCGTGGTCTACGTTTCACTGTCGCTCATTAATAAAAGGAAAATTTGTGTTGTTCAAAACTACCTCAAGCCAAGTAATACTCGGTTCTGTTTTTAGCTTAAGCCTACTCTCATCGGCATTCGCAAACCAAGTTAGCAAACTTGCTGATGATACCGCGCAGTATGCTGTTAAGACTTATCAGCAAGCCATGGTAAAAAGTCTTTCGCAATTGGTAAAACATAATACTGTTGCTGTTGAAGGCTTATCAGCAGTAGATAACCCTGAACATATCGCTTTTAAAAAAGAGCTGCAAAAACAAGCGAGCGAACTCGGACTAGATTATAAAGATGATGGCTATGTAGTGATCATTGGTCTAGGCGATAGCAAAGAGCGTGTTGGTATTATTACCCATGGTGATATTCAACCCGTCAATCCTGCAAAATGGGCTAAATCACCATTTGAGTTAGATACGACAACCGAACCTGGAAAATTAATTGCTCGCGGCACAGAAGATGATAAAGGACCTATCTCAACTGCGCTTTACGCAATGAAAGCAATTAAAGATAAAGCATTAAAACTAAACAAACGACTCGAACTTTATATTTACTTAGCAGAGGAATCAGATTGGGCACCTTTGCAAGAATACATCAAAACCCATGAGCTGCCACAAATTAACCTTACTATCGATGCTGAATATCCTGTGGTTACCGCAGAGAAAGGTTATGGCACATTAAAATTCGCTTTTAAAAAACAAGCTAGCCATCCAATGCTCGATGCATATATTAGCCATTTTGAAGGTGGTTATTTTGGCTCACAGATTCCTGAAGATGCCAAGGCTATCATAAATAATGCTGACGTTAGCTTGTTACAACAATTAATTGATAAAGCCCAACAGTATCAAGGGGTATCATTTGATTTTGAATTAAAAGATCAACAACTTACTATTACCGCGCTTGGTGTGTCAGCCCATTCGTCTAAACCACAAGATGGTGTTAACGCGATTCCTTATTTAGCTGATTTACTCGCTGATAAACGCTGGCCAAATAACGGTGCAGGAACCCTAGTCAACTTTATTAATGATAATATCGGCTTAGGTCTAGAAGGTAAAAAGTTTGGTCAGATCGCTTATAGCGATGACTTTATGGGGCCGATGACAGTGTCTCCAACTGTGATCAAGCAAGATGATAACAACGTAGAATTAAACATCAATATTCGTCGACCTAAAGGTAAAAGCGCAGAGCAACTTCGCAGTGAAATAACCCAAGCAATTGCTAGCTGGAAGTTAAGAAATATTGCCGAGATCACCGAGTTAGATCACTATATTGGCGAGCCCTTTGTTCAAGATAGTGCGCCACAAACGGCCACCTTACTAAGTGTGTTTTCTCATTATACTGGTATTGAAAATCCTCAACCAATCTCGATTGGTGGCGGCACTAACTCGCGTTTATTTCCAAATGCGGTATCGTTTGGTCCGTCAATGCCAAACACGGTATACACAGGACACTCTGAGCATGAATTCATTACCCTTGAGCAGTTTACCTTAAACTTAAAAATGTACACTGCAGCGCTAATAGAGCTTGCTAAATAATCAAAATCGAGATTTTTCTAAAGTTAGCGATTAAAGAAGGAGAATTAAAACTCTCCTTCTTTATGCACAGCATTCGCTACTAAAAGGGGCCAGACTGTTGCTTGCTATTTAACCAACTACTACGCCATACCTTAGCACCGTGGATATAATAAATATCGTCGTCGTGTAATATTGACCTGTCATCCCAGCCTGAAACGAAAGGCGCCTTCTCATCAGATTCAAGTGCCGAAATTGCACCTAAATCAATTAGCTGAGCCGCCGCCGTAACGCCTGAAATTTCAAACAAAGCCAATGCACTTTCGCTATACCAAACATCGTATTTTTGCTGATTTTCATCCACTCGTGTTTCGGTTCCCCAACGCTCAATCGGCATAGCAAAACGTGTTGAACTATCTGCCATGGTTAAAAAACTCAACGCATGATAATTAAATTCAACGGGGGTGTAAGCATCAGGATAAACAATTGATGCTAGCTCTTTTGGTGATGATAAATTTGACACATCAAATAGCGACACTTTAGCACCTTCAACAATTGGCGAGCCATCAGTTGTAGTATCGTCATCCTCTGTCGAATTACCTCTGACTTGTGGATCAACATTTTGACCTATACCAAGCAATATATCGTTTGAAATCGGGTGTAAGTATGCCGAATATCCTGGGATTTCTAATGCGCCTTTAATCACAGGATGAAGATTATCCGCTAAGTCGAGCACATAAAGCGGATCCTTGTTTTGAAACGTAACTATATAGGCCTGATCGCCAAAAAATCGGACCGCTTGAATATCTTCATACACTTTACCGTCATCACTGACTTTACCAATAGGCATAGTGTTAATGTTATTAGGCAATTGCGATGCAATCACAAGCTCATTGCCATCTTCTATTAATACATTAAGTTGATGATTAAAACCTGATGCACTATTTCCACTCGTTGTGACTACACGTAAATATTCACCTTTGCCGCTAAAACGCAAATTTGATAAGTTCCAATTAAAACGTCCATCTAAACGACCAGATGCACGATATTCAACACCTTGATTGTTAAAATTAAATTTATGGATCACTGAGGTTTCAGATGCCGTGGAATTAAGGTATTGATAGTTAGTACCATATAGATAGATCGCTTCTTGATTGGCGTATACCCCTTGTACCTGCGCATTGACACATTTTGAACTCATTTGGCTTGGCGCCGTTAAATCTATTGCCGTGACGGTAACTAAGCCATCAAAACCATCTAACTCAGTTGCATTTTCTGGTAGATAACATTGGTCGGCAGACACTAACAAATGTTCATTACCATTTGCGTCTGTGTATTTTGGCAATAAAGCATTAATATCC
>JBNKXM010000202.1:0-4552 GCA_050300315.1 Thalassotalea sp.
TTATCTGACTGAGCCGCACTTGCTTTGCTAGCTTCAGATTTCTTGACGACAAAGCCTTTCTCTTTGACAAATGAAGTTGTAACAATAAAGAAGATCAGTAGAATAAAAACAATATCTAGCATGGGTGTCATATCAACACCTGCGTCTTTTTCTACGATAAACGATCTTTTTCTTCTTCTCATATTTTTAACATTAGTCGTGATCGTATATAAATTCTACTAAATGACTGAAATGTTGATTGAAAATTGATCTGTAGCAAGTGGGGCAGGAAAATTGTGCTGTTAATCTATATGAGTAAGTTTTTAAATTAAAAACAAAAATACTGTGATAGGTATAATGTTATAGCGTTCAAAGGAATATAAAGAGAAAATTGGTGGACGATACTGGGCTTGAACCAGTGACCCCCGCCTTGTAAGGGCGGTGCTCTCCCAACTGAGCTAATCGTCCGTCTCTGTGGTGGCGTATTATAGGTGGATCGTAAAAACTGTCAACTAAAACCAAAGCATTTTTTCTATTTTTTTCACTAATTTGAATCAAGTGGCGATATTTTCATCATGATGATGTTTTTATAAGCTTAACTCAATGCTCATTAGGCAAAATATCGTAAGACAGTTGGTGTTTTCCTTTAGATAGCCTGTTAAAATGCCGTCAATTTTTAGCAAGTTTATATTGTCAGTAGCAATTGCTGGTAATTGTCATGTCACAGCGAGTCTTTTTATGAGTTTAACAACACGTTTTGCACCTAGCCCTACGGGATATTTGCACGTTGGTGGAGCACGTACTGCTCTTTATAGCTGGTTATACGCCCAAAAACATGGTGGCGATTTTATTTTACGTATTGAAGATACCGACCTTGAGCGTTCGACACAAGAATCTGTTGATGCCATTTTAGATGGTATGAATTGGTTAAAATTAGACTGGACTAAAGGCCCTTACTATCAAACAAAGCGATTTGATCGTTATAAGGAGGTTATCGCTCAGTTAATAGCTTCAGGTAATGCGTATCGTTGTTATTGTACCCAAGAAGAAGTTGAAGCGATGCGTGAAGAAGCGCGAGCAAAGGGTGAAAAAGAAAAATATAACGGCATGTGGCGCGAGCGCACGGATCATCCAGCGGACAAACCATTTGTTATTCGTTTTAAGAACCCATTAACCGGTAACGTAGTTATCAATGACCTAGTTAAAGGTGATATTACAATAGCAAATGAAGAGCTTGATGATTTAATTATTGCTCGTTCAGATGGTTCACCGACATATAATTTAACTGTTGTTGTGGATGATTGGGATATGGGTGTAACCCATGTTATACGTGGCGACGATCATGTAAACAATACTCCTCGCCAAATTAATATCTTAAAAGCATTAGGTGCCCCGTTGCCTGAATATGCGCATATTCCTATGATTTTAGGTGATGACGGTAAGCGTTTATCAAAACGACATGGCGCGGTGAGTGTGATGCAGTATCGTGACGACGGCTATCTACCTGAGGCGTTATTAAATTACTTAATTCGTTTGGGATGGTCACATGGCGATCAAGAAATATTCTCGCGTGAAGAAATGATCGAATTGTTTGATTTAACAGGATGTAATCGCGCTCCTTCGGCATTTAATACGGATAAACTGATTTGGATTAATCAGCATTATATGAAAACCTTAGACCCTAATTATGTCGCAGAGCATTTGGCTTGGCATATGGCAGATCAAGGTATAGATACTAGTAATGGTCCTGCTTTAGCCGAGGTTGTTAAGGTTCAAGCTGATCGCGTGAAGACGTTAAAGGAAATGGCTGAGATATCACGCTATTTTTATCAAGAATACACTGAATTTGACGCAACTGCGTTAAAGAAACATCTTAGACCTGTAGCACAGCAACCATTAGAGGTGGTTAAAGCTAAGTTGACTCAGTTAAGTGAATGGACAGCAGAAGCGATACATACAGCGATAAACGCCACAGCAGATGAATTAGAAGTCGGTATGGGCAAAGTAGGTATGCCACTTCGCGTTGCGGCAACGGGCGCTGGTAATTCACCATCACTTGACGTTACGCTGGCTTTATTAGCAAAAGATGTAGTTTTAGCGCGTATTGATAAAGCATTAGCAGCAATTGCTGAACGAGCAAGCAATAGCTAAGCTGATTGATTAAAAAAACGAGCAGTTAACTGCTCGTTTTTTCGTTTTTGTGTTCAGCGATAAATTGCTGGCAATTACCTTGATAAGCGTTATCAATTAAATAACGTATTTTCCATTGAGCTTGTTGCTTGATTAATTGAAAGCTATTCACGCCACAATGACTTAGCTTACCATCTAGATAAAACGCAAATGGTGTCCACACACTGGCAAGATTGCCACTTTGGTGTATACGAATTGCAAATATTTGTTCATCTAAATCTTTGCTTGATTGACCAACAAACTCAGCAAATTTCGTTAAGTCAGTGACTTTGACTGTATTATCTTGTGAAGCCCGCTCTAATATAGCCCCTTCGGTAAACTGATTTAATAGTTTGTTCCTATCATGTGTTTTCATGGCGTTAAATAATTGCTGAATTGGTGTCATTATTTCATCATTATTTTGTGCACTTACGTTAAATGACCACAGAAAAAATAAGATAACTAACAATTGTTTATTCATTGGCATAGCCTTTTTTATTAGATTTAGTTGTTCTTTGTATATTTATTTTACTTCTAGGTAAATAGTTTAAAACAATTGCTTTGTAACAGGTTATAATGATGACAAGCTAACAGTGAATAAATATATAAGAGGTAGACTTTGTCATTTGGTGATTTTGGATTAGATAAACGGTTAATGTCGACGGTTGAACATCTTGGTTTTGTTGAACCAACAGAAATTCAAAAACAGGCTATTCCTGTTGCTATGACCGGACAGGATTTAATCGCTTCTTCTAAAACTGGATCAGGAAAAACTCTTGCGTTTATTTTGCCGGCAATGCAAAGGTTAATGAAGAATAGAGCATTGAGCAAACGAGATCCTCGTGTCGTTATTCTTACGCCAACACGAGAACTTGCTAAACAGGTCTTTAGTCAACTTCGTATTTTTACAACTGGCACACAATTTAAAGCAGTACTTATCTTAGGTGGTGAAAATTTTAATGATCAAGTGAAGACCTTAGAGAAAGATCCTCATTTTATTGTTGCGACACCAGGGCGTTTAGCCGACCATTTGCTTAAAGGGCATTTCTATCTAAATGGCTTAGAGCTACTCATTTTAGATGAGGCTGATCGTATGCTTGATTTAGGTTTTTCAAAAGAATTGACCTTAATAAATGAAAGAGCCGATCATCGAAAACGCCAAACATTGATGTTTTCAGCAACATTAGACCACGCTCAGGTTAATGAGTTTGCTATGGCGATGCTGACTAAACCAAAGCGTATCGCTATAGGTGCTGCTCATACGGAACATAAAGATATTCGCAAACGTTTTTATTTTGTAGATAACTTAAGCCATAAACAAGCCTTGCTAGAACATTTTTTAGCAAATGAGCACTATCAACAAATCATTATTTTTACCGCAACACGTTCTGATACAGAGCGCTTAGCACAAGAGTTATCGGCGAAAGAATATAGCACAGCGGCGTTAAGTGGCGATTTAACGCAAGGCCAACGTAATCAAATAATGGAAAGTTTTGCCAAGGGGCAGCAGAAGATACTTATTACTACTGATCTAGCGTCACGAGGATTAGATTTAGTGAATGTATCCCATGTGATTAATTTTGACTTACCTAAACATAGTGAAGAATTTGTCCATCGTATTGGTAGAACTGGTAGGGCTGGTAACCAAGGTGATGCCATTTCGTTAGTAGGCCCCAAAGATTGGTTGAGTTATAAAAATATTGAGCTGTTTTTACAACAACATTTTACTTTTGATGTCGTTAAAGGGCTTGAAGCAAAATTTAATGGCTTGCAGCCGAAAAAGAAAATTAAATCAACTGTTAATAAGTCATCCGAGAAATTAAAACAAAAATCAGCGGTAAATACTGCGGTCAAATCAAAAGTTAAGAAGAAGATAGTCTTTGCCCAAGATGCGGGAGAACTTCCTGTGCTACGTAAGAAAAAAGCATTACCTGTTAGTGAAATCGATAATGATGATACGCCAGAAGTAAAGTAGTATGAGCCGTGTTGTAAAGTGTTTAATGTGTTTGTTATGTGTCATCCATCTGACGGTGAATGCACAACAAGAGAAAAGTAATAAAATCAAACTCGTTGCACCTGAACTAAGTCCGTTAATTTACAGTGATAGTAACGGTCATGCAGCGGGATTAATTATTGATTCATTAAAAGAAGTGCAACAACATACGAACCTAGTATTTGAGATAGAAATTTTACCTTGGGCACGAGCAATGAAACTAGTTGTCCATAATCAAGCTGACGCGATCATGCCAGCTTTATATACATTAGAGCGCGCCCAAAGTTTAGTTTACCCCAAAGAGCCTTTGATAAATTTTGAAGAGTCTGTTGTGATAAAACGATCAGACGACCCTTACGTCTTTACTGGTTTTAAATTTCTAAAATCAGTTAAAAATGTGGCTAAAGTGAG
>JBNKXM010000203.1:0-4545 GCA_050300315.1 Thalassotalea sp.
ATGTTGTGGAGTCTAATTCTTTACTTTTGTGGGTATGTTTTGTAGCGCACGCCCATCATCTGTTCCATACAATGAACAACTTGGCAGCTGTAACCGAATTCATTGTCATACCACACATAAAGTACTGCACGATCACCATCTACTATAGTAGCTTGTGAATCAACAACACCTGCATAACGAGAGCCGACTAAGTCAGTCGAAACAATTTCAGTAGACGCGGTGTAATCAACTTGGTTTTGCAATTTAGAATTTAACGAAATTTTGCGTAAATAATCGTTTAACGCTTCTTTGGTCGTTGATTGTTTTAAATTCAAGTTCATGATCGCCATTGAAACGTTAGGCGTTGGTACTCGAATTGCGTTACCTGTCAATAACCCTTTTAATTCTGGAAGTGCTTTGGCTACCGCTTTTGCTGCGCCTGTTGTACTGATCACCATGTTTAATGGCGCACTTCTACCACGACGAGGGGCTTTGTGATAGTTATCAATCAAGTTTTGGTCATTGGTATATGAATGAACCGTTTCTACATGACCGTTACGAATGCCAAAGTGATCGTTTAATGCTTTAAGTACTGGCGTAATCGCATTGGTAGTACAACTTGCCGCTGAGATAATCTTATCTTCAGGCAAAATCATGTCTTGGTTTACACCGTAAACAATGTTTTTAATGTCACCTTTTGCAGGAGCGGTAAGTAATACTTTAGCAACACCTTTTGATTGTAAGTGTTGTCCTAAACCTTCTTCGTCACTCCAAATCCCGGTATTATCGACCACTAACGCATCATTAATACCGTAAGCTGTATAATCAACTTCTGCAGGTGATTTTGCATAAATCACTTTAATAAATGCACCATTTGCCTTAATAACGCTATTTTCTTCATCAATAGTAATACTACCGTTAAAAGCACCGTGCACTGAGTCTCTACGCAATAAGCTGGCACGCTTTGCTAAATCGCCGTCTTTCCCCGGACGAATAACAATTGCACGCAAGTTTAATTTTGAGCTTGGGCCAGCACGTTCAATTAACAATCTCGCTAATAAACGACCAATGCGACCAAAACCATATAGCACAACGTCTTTAGCTGCTTGCTGATCAGCATTCTTAACGATATCAGTTAATTCTTTTTCTAAATATTGTTCAATTGATAAGCCGTTAGCTTGGCCTTGAAATAAATAACGATACGCTAACTTTCCTACATCAATACGAGCTGGAGCTAGGCTCATTTTGCTGAGCGCTTCAACAAAAGGAAAACTTTCACGTAAGCGAAGTTTACTTTCTTCGTGTAACGCTACCGATTTATGAGCTTTGATAATATCGATCGCAGAAGCGTTCACTAATGGGCGTCCATAAATAGACACTTCAATACCTTTGTTTCTAAAAAGCTGTCCGATGATCGGCTGCATGTTTTCAGCAAATGTCTGACGTTCTTGCCAGCTAGTTTGATATTGTTCCTCAAGATGAGAAGTCATTGCGTAAACCTTTTTATTTCAGTCAATTGAACGATGTACTATTATTCATTATAGTATGAATTAATAGCCGCGAAATGCGGTGCGTATTGTAATTGAACGTGAAATATTTCGCCATAGGTTACATAAATTTTCTTTGCTTTATTTTCGGATCTTTTGATGAAATCAGTTCTCTTACCTACTCTAGTCATCGTTAGCTTGCTTGTTGGCTGTGATTCTGGCCCAAATTACGCACAACTCTGCCAAGATAATCCCGACATTTGTCAAGAGTTTCAGGAAGATTCTTGGTGTAAAAAAGAGCGCATTGACGTGGGTATAGCGAACATAAATCATAAACTTTCGCCGAATGACGATATCAACCGATTTCACCAATTGATCGCCTATGAGAAATACGATAAGTGTGTATCCCATGCTGCTAATATCGAACATATAAAAGCTAAAGAAAAAAAGAGTCATCGAATTGAAAATATGATGAAGGCACGCACTCGGCTTGAAGAGTTAGCTAACCAAACCAAAAACTCTGAGCATCCACGTTTATTATACTATCATTGGACACGGTTTCTTGATGAGCAAGCGTTGGCAAAATTTCTTGCTTTAGAGGGAACTCCAGCGCTAGAAACCCCTGAATCTCAATACGAATTAGCGACCTATTACACTAAGACAGATCAAAATAAAACATTACAATTGCTATTTCATGCACTTGAGCTTTTCAACCCTACAAGCAATATTAATAACGAAATTTTCAAAACGTTATCATCAATATTTGCAGAGAAAAAACAAGTCAAACAGGCGTATATTTGGCTGAAGATATTAGCTTTATATGATCCAGAAGACCCAGATATAAAAAGCAATACTTTGCAAAGTTATATTGATGGTTATAACTTAGATGGCGAGTTTTTGGACAAGGTAGCTGAAACTACATTAGATAAAATAACCTCGATGAAATTTATTCCACCAAATTTTTAAAGTGGTTAGTCTGCTGGTTTAAAAGACAAACTTAATGAATTGACACAATATCGCTTACCTGTTGGCTGCGGCCCATCGTCAAAGACATGACCTAAGTGAGATTGACAATGGCTACATTGAATTTCTGTGCGCACCATATGATGCGAATGATCGGGCAAATAGCTAACTTGTGCTGAGATTGCATCATAAAAGCTCGGCCAACCACAACCAGCATTAAATTTAGTATCCGAACTAAACAACGGCTGTTCACAACAGGCACATAAATATGTGCCTGTTTGCCAATGATCATTATAAATTCCAGTAAAAGGCCGCTCGGTAGCCGCTAAACGGCATACTTTAAACGCTTCTTCAGATAATTTTTCTTTATAATGATCATCATTCATTTGGCGTTACCTAATGAGTTAACAATTAAATTTCAACGATATTTCTACTCGTTGACCACTCAACATGAAACTTTTTACCCTTTGGCTTATCGATTCGCTCAAATGTATGAGCGCCAAAATAATCACGCTGCCCTTGTAATAAATTAGCAGGTAATACCGATGTGCGCATTGAATCATAATAAGATAACGCCGACGACAATGCGCCTGCTGGTATCCCCATCAATGTAATATTAGCAATCGCTTTTCGCCATGACTGTTGATGTTTACTTAATTGCTCAGCAAAAAACTCATCAAGAATTAAGTTTTCTAGCTCTTCATTACGGGTAAATGCGTCGGTAATTGATTGCAAAAATACCGCTCTGATAATACAACCAGCGCGCCAAATCTTAGCTATGCTTGCAAAATTTAATTTCCAACCATGCTCTTTTTCAGCCAGTTTCATTAATTGAAAACCTTGGGCATATGCACAAATTTTCGCACAATAAATCGCATCATGTAGATTATTGATCAATTCGTTTTTTTCTTGCTCAGAAAAATGAATGGCTTCTGGCTCAGTTAGTAGTTGGCTCGCCTGTTCTCTTAACGATTTAAACGAAGACATTGAACGAGCATAAACGGCTTGTGAAATGGTTGGGGCCGGCGCACCAACTTCTAGACTACTCACAGCTGTCCATAACCCTGTTCCTTTTTGCCCAGCTTTATCTAAAATCAGATCAACCAAAGGTGTATCATCTGGAGCTTTATGACGTAACACTTCAACAGAAATCTCCATTAAGTAGCTGTCAAGTGGCCCTTGATTCCACTGCTGAAAAATATCGGCAATTTCATCGGTTGATAACTTAAGCCCAGATCGTAATACATGATACGCTTCACAGATGATTTGCATATCCGCATACTCGATACCGTTATGCACCATTTTTACATAGTGCCCTGCACCTGCTGGGCCTATATATGCAGTGCATGGTTCGCCTCTGTTAATCACTTGTCCTGGCTGATTACGCTCGATTGGTTTACCCGTTTCACTATCGACTTTAGCTGCAATCGCTTCCCAGATTGGTTTAATCCGTGTCCACGCGTAAGGTGAACCGCTTGGCATTAATGAAGGACCAAATCTTGCGCCCTCTTCACCACCTGAAACAGCTGAGGAAAACAAAATAAAGTTGTTTTTATATTTTTCTTCTCTGGCAACGGTATCAACCCAAAGACTATTGCCGGTATCAATGACGATATCATCTGGTTGAATACCTGCACCAATTAGGCTCTCAGAAACTTGATCAACAGGTGCTCCTGCTGGAACTGAAAGCACGATTAAGTGCGGTTTTTTAAGCTTGGCAAGCAATTCCGTATATGAAGAACAACCGACCACTCTATCGACATCCGATTTATTTTCTTGCTTATCTTGAGCAATCGCACCAACAACCTTTTCGTTGTCTAAGTCAAAAGCAGCAATCGTAAAGCCATTATCAGCTAAGTTTAATACTAAGTTCTTGCCCATTACTCCAAGGCCGATAAAACCAATATCACAAAGGTGTTGTTCTTGCGTCATGCGTCATCCAGAGGGTAGCTAGTTTAATAAATGTCTAGGTGTGTTATCTGTCGATCCCTTCGACCCTTCCTCGAATCCTCGTCCGTATCGTCCTTGGAGTTGTAGGCTTGTAGCTGGTAGTCTACTGTAAATTGATTCCTTCAGTTGTTTGATTCCTTCAGTTGTCTGGACCTGCTGAGGTGGT
>JBNKXM010000204.1:0-4542 GCA_050300315.1 Thalassotalea sp.
ATCAGAGCGTACCGTAGGGTCTGCGTTTTCATTTATTGTTAAAGACGCTGATGTATGCTTAATAAAGAGATGTAATAAGCCTATGCGGATATTGGCTATTTCAGGCATCTGTTTAATGAGCTCATTGGTTATTAAATGAAAGCCACGTTGCTTGGCAGGTAAGGTAATTTCTTTTTGAATCCACATAATAACGATCTATTAAAACTAATAAACTGTGTAGATTACACAGATTTATCTTCATTGAGTACTAATTAAATATAACTTATTGGCATAGCTAGTACTAAAGAATAGACTCATGCATTTTTAGTTATTTCTTTATTGAATGGCAGTTGAACACAAATACTACAGATAAAAAATGCCCGGTAAAACCGGGCACGAATTCATGAAACTTAGAGCACTCTTTATCAGTATTTACTAGGACACTGATTTAATTTCCCTCAAGAGTTGGACAAATAATAACCGATTTTTTTACGTTGGTCTTTAACTAATTAAAATATTTTATAATTGGTTATTTATAAAAGAATTTATGCTGTTCTTGATGTTTTTTAGCAAAGTGTTCTAGCGAGAAATCCAGCACCAGTCACGCTAAGGTTAAGCACTGTACTTATCTGAATTGCTTGTGCAGCGTCGCATAATAAAGCATGTTGCGTTATTTTAAACGCTTGTTTAAACTGTCTGTATTAATTGCGTAGTAATGAGCGGTAATCTTTGCATGAGCACAAAAAATAAAATACTTGATGCGGCGGAAAACTTATTTGCAGATAAGGGCTTTAATGGCACCTCCTTGCGTGAGATCACCAGTTTAGCTGATGTCAATTTGGCTGCTGTTAATTATCATTTTGGCTCAAAAAAGGAACTGATCAAGGCGGTAATGTCGCGTTACATGAATGAATTATCGCCACGCTTAGAATCCGCCTTGTCAGTTCTCTGTCAACAGTCAACAAGGCCTAACCTGATTGAAGTGTTCTCAGCGTTTGTCGAACCTTTGTTATCATTGAATGTTTTTAAAGACAACGGTACCACTAACTTTTTACAACTGCTTGGACGGGGTTACACCGATAGCCAAGGTTTTTTGCGCTGGTTTTTAACCACTCAATACCCAGGTGTGATCGATAATTTTGTTACGGCTGTGCAACGCGCGTATCCTGAATTAACCGCAGAAGATATTTTTTGGCGTTTGCATTTCACTATGGGCACGATAGTTTTTACTATGTCGTCAAGTGATGCCTTGATGGATATTGCCAAAAGTGACTTTAATCAAGATGTTGATATCACTGACGTAATCAATAAGGTGATCCCTTTTGTTGCCGCAGGTGTTGGCGCACCATTAGCTAAATAAAACCGCTGCTTACCAGTTTTAATTTTTCAGGAAAGATTAAAACTTGCTTTGTTATTTTTGGTGATTTCGGTACAGTAACGCCAGATACAATAATAAAGCGGTCACTATGGGTCCTATCATGATGGACGTGCATGGCACGTCACTTTCGCAAGAAGATAAAGAACTACTACAACACCCGCTGGTGGGTGGTCTGATTTTATTTTCTCGTAATTTTCACTCGCCAGAACAGCTGAGCCAATTAATCAGTGATATTCGTGGTGCCGCTGGTAAAGCGCTGTTAATTGCGGTTGATCACGAAGGTGGCCGAGTACAGCGTTTTCGTGATGGTTTTTCTATTATTCCTGCGATGGGGCAATTATTAGACTTAGCGGATAATCAGTTAGCCAGAGCCACCACACTCGCACAGCAGTGTGGGGCATTAATGGCACTTGAAGTACAAGCGGTCGGCATTGATATCAGTTTTGCGCCTGTGCTTGATATTAACGGCGTGAGCGAAGTGATAGGTCTGCGAAGTTTTCATTCATCTCCTGAGTTAGTGATCCCTTTGGCAAAGGCATTTATTGACGGCATGCACAGTGTTGGCATGAAAGCGACAGCGAAACATTTCCCTGGTCATGGTAGTGTAAAAGCGGATTCACACATTGACTTACCCATTGATCATCGAGATTTTAATACCATAAAACAGTGCGATTTATTGCCATTTCAAACATTAATTTCATCGAATCATGTTGATGCCATTATGCCTGCTCACGTGATATATCCAGCAGTTGATGATAAATCGGTCGGTTTTTCAACTATTTGGCTTCAAGATATTTTACGTAACCAGTTAGGATTTGATGGGGTGATATTTAGTGATGATCTGTCGATGGAAGCAGCGTCATCTATTGGTGGTTACATCGAGCGCAGTGAAGCAGCGCAGGCAGCAGGCTGTGATATGTTATTGCTCTGTAATAATCGTCAGGCGTGTATTGAGGTAATTGACCGAGCAAATATTAGTATTGCGTCGCCAAGCCAACAGCGCATTGCCAAGATGTTATCAAGCCAAAAACTTTCATGGAACGACATGAAAAAAAGTGAGTTATGGCAAGGTTTATCGTCAATCGATGCGTTAACAACGCAGCAATAAAAATAATAATAAAATGTGAAACTAACGCAATGAAACTAACACAATGAAACTTAATCGCTCCTTTTTTATCGTCGCTGGCCCTATTATCGCACTGCTAAGCTATTTTGGCTGTCTGCATTTAGGATTGCCAGAAAAGCCAGCGACTGCCGCCGCAATCACTGTGTTAACCGTTGTTTGGTGGGTCACAGAAGCGATCCCAATTCCGGCTACTTCATTAGTGCCATTTGCTTTGTTGCCTTTGTTTGGTGTTGCCGATCATAAAACCGTTGCTTCGTCATTAGGTAGCCATGTCATTTTGCTATTGATGGGCGCGTTCATGTTGTCTAAGGCGATCGAAAAAAGTGGCACCCATCAACGGCTTGCGGTTTACATGGTGAGAATTGTCGGAGTCAGTAGTGCTAAACGTTTAGTCTTTGGTTTTATGCTTGCGGCTGCCATCTTAAGCATGTGGATATCCAATACCGCCACCACACTTATTATGTTGCCGAT
Organism: Thalassotalea sp.; assembly: GCA_050300315.1. GTDB lineage: Bacteria > Pseudomonadota > Gammaproteobacteria > Enterobacterales > Alteromonadaceae > JBNKXM01. Next base: position 2,955 of record JBNKXM010000204.1, read on the forward strand.
AGCGTTAGCTGTGCTTGCCCATGTTAATAACCCTAAACTGGCAACGGCACTTATTTTAGGAATTGCGTATGCGGCAAGTGTTGGCGGCATAGGAACCCCCATTGGTACACCGCCAAACGTTATTTTCATGGGGATCTACGAAGAGCAAACCGGAAAAGAGTTTGGCTTTTTATCTTGGATGAAAATCGGCGTGCCTATTGTGTTTCTTGTTATTCCAGTCATTGCGCTTTGGCTAACGCGGGGCATTAGATTAACCGAAAATATTAGATTACCTGAGCTAGGAGCATGGCGCACCGAAGAGCGCCGTACCTTGTTTGTTTTTGCCTTAACGGCATTACTGTGGATCACACGTCAGGAGCCGTTTGGCGGCTGGAGTCAATTGCTTGATGTGCCACTAGCGGGTGATAGCACAGTGGCGTTATTTGCGGTTGTGATGATGTTTTTAGTGCCTAACGGTAAAGGTTCTCGCTTACTTGATTGGGACAGTGCGAAAGAAATTCCGTGGGGAATGTTATTATTGTTTGCTGGCGGTATTGCTATTGCCAAAGGCTTTGTCGCATCGGGCTTAAGTGATATTTTAGGCCAGTGGTTAACCTCATTAGCCAATTTATCGCCAATTTTAATGATCCTAGCTATTTGCTTATTCGTCACCTATTTAACAGAAATCACAAGTAATACCGCAACGGCGACTCTATTGATGCCTATTCTCGCGGTTGCAGCTATGTCATCTGGCTACGATCCGACGATCTTTATGATCCCAGCGGCGATGTGCGCAAGTTGTGCGTTTATGTTACCTGTGGCAACTGCGCCTAATGCCATTGCGTTTGGCACAGGGCAGGTGACTATTCAGGAAATGGTAAAAGAAGGTGCTATTTTAAGTGTATTGGCCTCAAGTGTGATTGGCTTAGTATGTTATTGGCTGCTGTTGGGATAACAGTGTTAGGCAAACAGGATGGTGAGAATTAAGTGACCAAGAAAAAGCTCCAGCATTTTTATATTGCCGAAGAACAGTCGATTTATCTGCTTAGTCATAAAGACGCGACTAAGTTAAAGCAGTGGGTTGAATTGTGTCAGCAGCAGTTATCACTACTTGGCTATCAAAATATTAGTTTGATTGGCAAAGGGGCATTTGGCTTTGTCTTTGCTGGCGAAGATAGTGAAAGTGTGGCGCAAGTTTTTAAATTTTCACGGATCAACTTGCCTCAGCATGTTCAAGACAGATTGGTTGAAGAAGCGGAAATACAAGCCCAGCTTAACCATGAACGCATTCCTAAAATTATTGAATATTACAAGATCAAACGTCAGTCAATTGTTCATATGGAACGCGCGCCTGGTATCGATTTAGAGCGATATTCACATCTACATGGTCCGTTAGCCCCTGAGCTCATCATGAGCATTACGCTGCAGCTTGCTGACATTTTATTGTATCTGCGCAAGGTCAGTGCGCATCCAAAAGGCTTACCTTATGTTCATGGTGATATTAAGCCATCTAACATTATTTTTGATGAAGACAGTGGCAAAGTGTATTTGATTGATTGGGGCTCGGCGGTCACCGCGCAATTAGATATTCACGGCCAAACAACATCAA
>JBNKXM010000205.1:0-4533 GCA_050300315.1 Thalassotalea sp.
AAGAATTAAATTTACGTGAGATTGGTCAAGTGCTTGATGTAAGTGAATCAAGAGTTAGCCAAATTCATAGTCAAGCATTACACCGCTTAAAAGCGCGTATGCAATCTTGGCAAAGTTAAGTACAATATAACATAGAATTTTGAATGAACTCCCCGGAGGGTGCCTTGGATAAAAATATGAAAGTACTTGTTGTTGATGACTTTTCGACAATGAGACGTATCGTGAAAAACTTGTTACGTGATTTAGGGTTCACTAATATTCAAGAAGCGGACGATGGCAGTACTGCCTTACCTATGCTTAAAGAGGGTGACTTTGACTTTGTTGTTACTGACTGGAATATGCCAGGAATGCAAGGTATTGATTTGCTCAAAGCAGTACGTGCAGATGAAAAACTATCCACTATCCCTGTGTTAATGGTAACGGCTGAAGCGAAAAAAGAGCAAATCATCGTAGCCGCTCAGGCAGGTGTGAATGGTTATATTGTTAAACCATTCACTGCGGCAACATTAAAAACTAAGCTAGATAAAATATTTGAACGCTTAGGTTAAGTTTACGTTTTTTGCCACGTAAGGACGTTGCATGAGTATAAATACCAGTGTCCATGTTTCATTAGAACAAGCGAAGCAGCTTGTAGAGTATCTTGAAACAAATCAGCAGGATAAAGCTGATGAATTGATCGCTGAAATTCAAAATCCAATTAATTCTGAATTATTTGCGGAAATTGGCAAATTGACACGCCAGTTACATGATTCTTTAATGAACTTCCAATTAGATTCTCGGTTGAATGATTTAGCGACCGCTGACATTCCAGATGCTAAAGAACGTTTGAATTATGTTATCAGTCGTACGGAAGACGCCGCCAATAAAACCATGGACGCTGTAGAGTCTATTTTTCCGGTTGTTGATAGCATTCAACAACAAATTAAGGCGGTTAACCCGTTATGGAAGAAATTGACTCATAACGAATTAGATGTGAATGAATTTAAACTACTATGTCATGACATCGATACTTTGCTCACGACGACTGAGCGTGAAACTAGCCATATGCATGATCTGATGACGGATGTCTTGATGGCGCAAGATTTCCAAGATTTAACTGGCCAAGTAATACGCAAAGTAATCGATTTAGTTAGAGAAGTAGAAGACAGTTTAATCAATATGCTGACCGCATTTGGTATTTCGTCAGAAAAAAATAACGAAAAGGCTTTACCAAAAACAGGTGAAAACTTAGTGGAAGGTCCGATTGTTAACACAGAAACAAGAGACGATGTCGTTAATGATCAAGACGATGTTGATGATCTTTTATCTAGTTTAGGATTTTAATAGGAGTTGCTGGATGTCTTACGAAGCAGATGAAGAAATTCTTCAGGACTTTTTGATTGAAGCTGGCGAAATACTGGAAAGTTTATCTGAACAACTTGTTGAACTAGAAAATGATCCTGATAATGCAGAATTATTAAATTCTATTTTTAGAGGATTTCATACCGTTAAAGGTGGTGCCGGATTTTTGTCACTTACCGAACTAGTTGATGTTTGTCATGGTGCCGAGAATATATTTGATCTGTTGAGAAACCATCAACGAGCGGTTACCTCTGAACTAATGGATGTTATTTTACAGTCATTAGATACCATCAACGATATGTTTGCTTTAGTGCAAGCACGAGAAGAATTAACCCCTGCTGATCCAGAGTTGTTAGCTGAATTACATCGCTTGAGTGTTCCAGAAGGAAGTGAAACGCCAAAAGCTGCAGCTCCTGTTGCGGAACAACCGATCGAACAGGCGGTGAGTGAACAAGCGTCGTCTTCTGATGAAATGACAGAAGATGAGTTTGAACGTTTATTAGATGAATTACATGGCGGTGGTACACCTTCAGCGCCAGCTGCTCCTGAGCCCGTCAGTAGCTCCAATTCTGACGAAATATCAGATGATGAATTTGAAAGCTTGTTAGACGAATTGCATGGTCAAGGTGCGTTTTCGCCCGAGGTCGTTAAAGCAAGTAAAAACGAAATTATTCCCAACGATCAAATTGATGATGATGAATTTGAAAGTTTGTTAGATGAATTGCATGGTCAAGGTAAAGCACCGCAAACCTCAACGAAAAAAGTAGAAACACCTAAGCCAGCACCTATAGAAGTCAAAGCGACTGCTCCAGCACCATCTCCCGCAAAACCAGCTGCAGCAGCTAAGCCAGCCGCAGAGAAAAAAGCGACGCCTTCTGCCTCTCAAGGTGAAACGACAGTTCGTGTTGATACGCAACGACTCGACCAAATTATGAACATGGTAGGTGAATTAGTTTTAGTTCGTAATCGTTTAACCAGTTTAGGAATGACAAAAGAAGACGAGGAGTTAACCAAAGCTGTTTCTAATCTTGATGCGGTTACTACCGATCTTCAAGGTGCAGTGATGAAAACACGTATGCAGCCAATTAAAAAAGTATTTGGCCGTTTCCCTCGTGTTGTTAGAGATTTAGCAAGAAGCCTTAACAAAGAAATCAAGTTGATTTTAGAAGGTGAAGAGACCGATTTAGATAAAAACTTGGTAGAAGCTCTTGCCGATCCTTTGGTGCATTTAGTGCGCAACTCCGTTGATCATGGTATCGAAGAGCCTGACGTTCGAGAAGCTAAAGGCAAACCACGAGAAGGTATTGTTATCTTATCAGCTTCACAAGAAGGCGATCATATTTTACTCACTATCCGTGATGATGGTGCCGGTATGAACGCTGAAAAATTAAAAGAAATTGCAATTGAACGCGGCGTTTTAGATGCGGATGCAGCCAATAGAATGTCTGATCAAGATGCATTTAATTTAATTTTTGCCCCAGGTTTTTCGACTAAGACTGAAATATCAGAAGTATCTGGTCGCGGCGTCGGCATGGATGTGGTTAAAACTAAAATAACCCAGTTAAATGGTACGGTGAATATTGATTCTGAAATGGGCATAGGTACTGTTTTAGAAATTAAAGTGCCTTTAACGTTAGCGATTTTACCTACCTTAATGGTTATTGTTGGCGAACAAACATTTGCGCTGCCATTGGCTGGCGTGAATGAAATATTCCATTTGGATTTAACCAACACTAATGTTGTTGATGGTCAGCTGACAATTATTGTGCGTGATAAGGCGATACCTCTGTTTTATTTAGATCAATGGTTAGTCAGAAATTACCAAGAAAAACCTCGCGATAAAGGTCATGTCGTCATCGTTCAACTCGGCGCACAGCAAATTGGTTTTGTTGTAGATAGCTTGATAGGTCAAGAGGAAGTCGTAATTAAACCACTTGATAGATTGTTACATGGTACTCCAGGTATGGCAGGCGCGACGATCACTAGTGATGGTGGTATTGCGTTAATTATAGATGTGCCAAGTATGCTGAAATACTACGCTAAAAAATCTATTGTAAATAAAAAATTGCGTTCCTAAGCAAATTTAAAGAGATGATAAATGGCCTATAAGGTGCTAGTGGTTGATGACTCGAGTTTTTTTCGCCGTCGAGTCAGTGACATTATTAATAGTGATAAAAACTTAACTGTTATTGATGTTGCGGTAAATGGGATTGAAGCGGTAGAGAAAGCAAAAGCGTTAAAACCTGATGTGATCACCATGGATATTGAAATGCCCTTACTTAATGGCATTGAAGCGGTTAAACAAATCATGGCAACATCACCCACGGCTATTTTGATGTTCTCATCTTTGACTCATCAAGGGGCAAAAGCAACACTGGAAGCACTAGATGCAGGCGCGTTAGATTTTTTACCAAAAAAATTCAATGAAATTGCTAAAACAACTGGCGATGCTGGCAGTGTTTTAAAACAGCGAGTATTTGAACTAGCGCGTAAGAAAGGCTTTACCACGTCACGTTTTTCGGCGCGCAGAGAAACTAAACCGACTCCAGTTGCTCCGGTACGAGAACCCGTAAGTCGCACCCCTATAAAACCTGCTGTTCTAAGCGGTCGAAAGGCATCAGGAAAGCATTACAAATTACTTGCTATAGGTACATCAACTGGTGGGCCTGTAGCATTACAGAAAATACTCACGCAATTGCCAAGTAATTTTCCATTACCTATTATCATGGTACAGCATATGCCAGCAGCCTTTACTAAGGCATTTGCTAGCCGTTTAGACTCGTTATGTCAGATCAGCGTTAAAGAAGCTGAAAATGGTGATGTGTTAAAAGCAGGTTGCGCATATCTAGCCCCAGGTGGCATGCAAATGGTGTTTGAAGGACGAGATAGTGCGACAAAAATTAAGCTAATGACGGATGATTCTGACCGAGTAGCCTTTAAACCTAGCGTTGATATTAGTTTTGGCTCTGCGGCGAAAATTTATGGAGACTCGGTATTAGGGATAATTCTGACCGGCATGGGATCTGATGGACGAGAAGGTTCGAGGATGCTAACCGCAAAAGGTTCAACTATTTGGTGCAGTACGGTGCTCACCATGAGGACACCAACGAGAAGAAGGCTGAGCTCTTCCATTATGGACTGTGCGCGTAACTACAAGATCGCTTGGGCCTATTCCCCGACTTAAGCTACAAC
>JBNKXM010000206.1:0-4510 GCA_050300315.1 Thalassotalea sp.
GACACCTAAACATTTCGCTTATTTAAAAATATCGGAAGGTTGTAACCATCGTTGCACGTTCTGCATTATTCCATCGATGCGTGGCGATCTAGATTCTCGTCCTGTCGGAGATGTGTTAGGGGAAGCAAAACGTTTGGCAAATGCTGGCGTGAAAGAATTATTAGTGATCTCGCAAGACACCTCTGCTTATGGTGTAGATGTTAAGCATAAGCTTGATTTTTACGAAGGTATGCCAGTAAAAACCCACATGCAGCAGTTATGTGAAGAATTATCAAAACTTGGCGTTTGGGTGCGTTTACATTATGTGTATCCTTATCCGCACGTCGACCATATCATTCCATTAATGGCTGAAGGTAAAATTTTACCTTATTTAGATATTCCATTTCAACATGCCAACAAACGTATTCTTAAATTAATGAAGCGTCCTGGCAGCTCAGAAAGAGTATTAGAGCGCATTAATAAATGGCGAGAAATTTGTCCTGAGCTAGTTATTCGCTCAACTTTTATTGTTGGCTTTCCCGGTGAAACGGAAGAAGAGTTTGAAGAGCTGTTAGAATTTTTACGTCAAGCGCAACTTGATCGTGTTGGCTGTTTTAAATATTCACCAGTAGAAGGTGCTACGGCGAATGATTTACCCGACCATGTGCCAGAAGATGTAATGGAAGACAGATTGCAACGCTTTATGGCGGTACAAGCTGAAATTAGCGCACAAAAATTACAGGACAGAATAGGGCAAGAGTATTTGATCCTCGTTGATGAAGTCAATGACCTAGGTATTGTTGGGCGCTCATACATGGATGCGCCGGAGGTAGACGGTAAAGTTTACTTATCTGATGACTATGACGCCGAACCTGGTGATCAACTTTGGGTACAAATTATTCATGCTGACGAGCATGATGTCTGGGGCGTACGGGTAGAAGATTAGTCTTTATTCATTGTGCTAAGAAGATAAAAAACGCCGCGTTATTAAAAATAACGCGGCGTTTTGTGTTTTATAGATTTAGCGTTAATTTGGCTATTTTAGCATCAGCTTAAAAGCCACATTGTTTACCTTGGTTCTTTTGTTTTAACCATGTTTGTAACGGAGCAAAGTAATCAAGAATTGCCGTTGCATCCATTTGTTCAGTGCCGGTAAGTATTTTGTGCGCCTGCTGCCATGGTTGGCTTGACCCCATTTCTAATACTTTATTTAATGCTTCACCAGCAGCTTTGCTGTTGTAAATTGAGCAGCGATGAATTGCGTCCGTATTGCCTGAAATATCGCAAAGCGCCTTATGAAATTCAAACTGTAAAATATCAGCTAAGAAATAACGCGAATAAGGTACGCCACCAGGTACATGATATTTTGCGCCAGGATCAAAGGCATTAGCATCACGGGCAATTGGCGCAGCAACACCTTGGTATTTTTCACGTAATTCCCACCATGCGTTGTTATAGTTTTCTGGTGTGATTTCACCTGAATAGACTTTCCAACGCCATTGGTCAACCATTAAGCCAAATGGAATAAATGCCACTTTGTCGAGCGCCATTTTAAGTAATAAACCAATGTCTTTTGATTCATCTGGAATGGTATCAATCAAACCGATTTCTTTAAGGTATTTTGGTGTGACAGATAGCGCAATGGTGTCACCAATTGCTTCATGAAAACCGTCGTTAGCGCTTCCTTGATAAAAAACAGGTTGGTTTTTATAGGCACGTTGATAGAAATTATGCCCTAACTCATGGTGAATAACGTTAAATTCTTCCCCCGTTTTTTGAATACACATTTTGATACGTACGTCGTCTTTTGAGTCAATGTCCCAAGCAGACGCATGACAAACAACATCACGATCGGCAGGCTTAGTAAACAATGAACGTTGCCAGAATGTTTCAGGTAAAGCGTCAAAACCTAATGAAGTGAAAAACGCTTCAGCGCCTTTTACCATTTTGATTTCGTCATAGTTATGCTCAGCAAGTTTTTCGGTGACATCATAACCAGGATCGGCATTTTCAGGTGCAACTAAGTCGTAGATATTGCCCCATGTTTGCGCCCACATATTACCTAATAAATGCGCTGGGATCGGTTGGTCTTGTGGTACTTTATCTTCGCCGTAAGTATCAGCAAGTTCACTGCGCACGTAACAATGTAGATCTTCGTATAATGGTTTTACTTGTCCCCATAAACGGTCAAGTTCTTTAGCAAAATCATCGGCTGGCATGTCATAGTTTGAGCGCCACATTGCGCCAAGGTCTTGATAACCTAAACCTTGAGCACCTTCATTGGCGAGCGCTGCTTGGCGAGCAAACAATGGCTTCATCTCAGGGCTAACGGTGCGCCAGCCTTGCCACATTTCTAGCAATTCATCGTAATCACGAGATGTAGCCATTTTGGCGGTCATATCGCCTAAACTTAAGGTTTCACCGGTTTTAGTGGTGTATTTACCTTTGCCATACATGCCACCGAGTTGTGAACCTATTTTAGCAAGTTCTGCTGACTTTTCAGGATCTTGAGGGGCAGGCATTACTAAGCTTTGTTTTAAGCTGTTGAGTTTGCGACGTTGATCGGCACTGACTTGGACATTATCAAATTTTGCCGCTTCCATCGCAAAACGCACACCGGCTTCGGTCGATTTTTGATCCGATGCTGCGGCTAATGCGGCCGTATCGTCGGTGATAAAATTAGAATATATCCAGTTCGCGCGTGAATTTTCGAGATTCAATGCCACTAGTTCTTTTTCAACGTCGGCAAGAAATTTTTCTACATCAGCGGGTTGTGCGGTTACTGGCGCTTCTTTAATTGCTGTGTTACTTGAAGTGTTATTTGTATTATTAGTTGCTTTATCGCAGGCGGATAAAGCCAGCATAACGCAGAGCGCTATGCCTGATTGAGTGAATGTTTTTTTCATAAGCTTGTTGTTTTATTTTGTTAATATTATGTATCAGTGAACCGTTAGTATATAAAATACAACTACTAGTACAAGTGTTGAAGGTTTTTATCTTGAGATAATTGTGTTGATTTTAGCAGGAAAGAAAATAACCCAATTAGTTGTTAACTAGTGGGGCTATTTGGCAGTACTGATTTTGGCTTAATGGTTACTTTTCAACTTGATGATACACTTGCTTACCGTTGACCCAAGTGGCAATAACGCGATTTTTCCAGATCTCGGTTGCCGGGCTAGAGAAAAAATCATCGGCGAGTAAGATAAAATCGGCTTTTTTCCCTGCTGCTAAACTTCCGATCAATGTTTCTTGATGTCCAGCATAAGCTGCATCTAAGGTAAAACTCTTAAATGCTTCAAGTCGCGTCATTTTTTCCTCTGGATACCAGCCGCCATCCGGTCTATTTTCTTTATCTTGTCGGGTAACCGATGCATGTAGGCCATAAAATGGATTGGGAGATTCAACCGGAAAATCTGAGCCAGCGGCTATAACGGCGCCAGCATTTAATAATTTACGCCACGCATATGCCCCTAAAATGCGCTGACTACCAATGCGATCTTCAGCCATATTCTTATCACTTGTTGCATGAGTGGCTTGCATGGAAGCTATGATGCCAAGTTTATTGAAACGTGGAATATCTTCAAGGCGAAGTATTTGCGCATGTTCAACGCGATGACGTAACGCTTTTGAATGGTGTTTTNCTATCGCTGCTTGGTAAAGATCGAGCACTATTTTATTGGCATTGTCACCAATGGCGTGCGTGTTGACCTGAAAACCATTTGTCATTGCATTATCAATGTAGCGCGTTAATGATTTTTCATCATGGAGTAATAAGCCTTTATGACCTGCGTGATCTGAATAATCGTCAATAAGTGCGGCGCCACGACTACCCAACGCACCATCAGCTTGAATTTTCACGCTGTTAAAATTTAACATGTTATCGCTTGATGCGAATTGGCCTTTATTGAGCACTTCTTGCCAATTAGGGCTAGGTAAATAGAGCATGGCATTGATGCGGATCGGCATTTGTTGAGCGTCGGCTAATTGTTGATAGGCGATCAGGTTTTGTTGGTCGATGCCGGCATCATGGACGCTAGTTAATCCCATGCTGGCTAATGAATTCATTGCCGTTAGTAAAATAGCTTTTTGCTGTTCAAGCGTTAGTGCTGGGATCTTTTGTTCGATCAATGCCATGGCATTATCAATAAATATGCCGCTGGGCTCTCCTGAGGCATCACGGATTATTTCACCGCCATCGGGAGATTTCGTGTTTTTATTAATACCGGCGAGTGCCATTGCTTTTGAATTTGCCCAACCTGCGTGACCATCTATTCTTCTTAGCCAAACGGGTTGATCTGCAAAATATTTATCTAATGATTGGGCACTTGGGAATTGCTTACTCGGCCACTGAACTTGGTTCCAGCCTCGGCCAGTGATCCAAGTGAGAGAAGGGTTGCGTTTGGCAAATGCGCTTGTGCGCAAAGCCGCTTCATTTTCAGATACACTGCCTACTAAATCAGCCGACATTAAGCTTTGACCATAACTTAACACATGGCCATGAGCGTCTATTAACCCCGGCAGCATGGTTGCA
>JBNKXM010000207.1:0-4503 GCA_050300315.1 Thalassotalea sp.
ATCTAAAACCTGACAAACGTAATTTAGGATCTTCAATTTGATATTTACTGCTGATGCAGGCGAAGTTTTGGTGAGCTAACGCAAGTAAATGTCTTGCTGCAATTTTACCGCCCTCAAAGTTATCAAGCCAAATACAACGATTGGCAATGGCTTCGATATAGCGGTCGATAACAACTAGCCCATGAATTTTTTCACTCAGTTCAATAAGTTCCTGATCAGATAGTTTTTTACTGTGAACAACCATTACGTCACAGCGGCGCTCAACCAAGAGGTTAATCGCTTGTCTTTCCGACTCGGCACTAACTTGCCCAGTACTTAGTAACAATTGCATATGCTGTTCACGGGCGACTTGTTCAACGCCGTTTGCTAATGAGGCAAAAAACGGATCGGTTAACTCAGGGATAACCACACCAATGGTGGTACTTTTTTGGGTCACTAACGCCCGTGCATTGGCATTAGGGGTATAGCCTAATTCTCGCATAATTTTCAAGACTTTCTCTTTAGTCTTTTCGCTAACTTTTGGGCCGTTGTTAGCCACTCTTGAGACGGTGGCAACTGAGACACCGGCAATGCGAGCTACGTCTTTAATGGTTGACATTAGGAATACGTTTACACTTGTTGTTTTGATGTTTTAGTAACTTATTTAACCAAAATTCATAGTGATATACAAGAGGATAGAAAATTTAACAATTAGTGGTTGCAAATAAAAGGGTAAACGTTTACATTTTTATGCAATCTACTACTTAACATTGTATTTTATTACTATGCAAAATCACTTTGAGCCAACGGAACACCCACATAGGCGCTTTAATCCGCTAACCGAAGAATGGGTTTTAGTGTCACCGCATCGCGCGAAACGCCCTTGGCAAGGGCAAGTTGAACCCCTAGATGAACAGCCAAAACCTGCTTACGATGAAGCGTGTTTTCTGTGTGCGGGTAATACTCGAATTAATGGTGAAGTGAATGACGATTATCAAAAAACTTTTGTCTTTAATAATGATTTTGCCGCATTAATGAATGACACGCCGATAGTAAGCACCGATGATCCTTTGTTTAAAATGGCCGCTGAACAAGGTGAGAGTCGGGTTATTTGTTTTTCTCCCGATCACAGTAAAACCTTGCCACAATTAACGCTTGATCAAATTACTGAGGTGGTAGCAACGTGGCAGCAGCAATGTTACGAATTAGGGCAGCGCTATCAATGGGTGCAAGTGTTTGAAAATAAAGGGGCAGTAATGGGCTGCTCGAATCCTCATCCACATGGGCAAATTTGGGCGCAACAACAACTTCCAACCTTAGTGGAGAAAAAGCATAGTGCTCAAGGCAATTATTTTCAGTTACATGGCAGTAATTTGTTGCAAGACTATGTTGCAAGAGAGCTTGACTACCAAGAGCGTGTTGTTGTCTTGAATGATGATTGGTTAGTGGTTGTGCCTTATTGGGCGGCGTGGCCATTTGAAACCTTATTACTACCAAGATTTACTGTTAGTAGAATAACAGAGTTATCAACCAAACAGCAGATGTCATTGGCTGATATTATCAAGCAAATCACTATTAGATACGACAACTTGTTTAACTGTTCATTCCCTTATTCTATGGGCTGGCATGGCGCTCCTTATGATGGTCTGACACATCCTGAATGGACATTACACGCGAGTTTTTTCCCACCTTTGCTGCGCTCGGCATCCGTAAGAAAGTTTATGGTTGGTTATGAAATGATGGCTGAAGCGCAGCGTGACCTTACTCCAGAGCAAGCCGCACAACGATTAAGAAGCTTATCTAGCACGCATTATAAGGAGCTAAGCTAATGGAGCAAGACGTATTAGTAAGACAACTATTTGAGCAAGAATTTCAGCAATTGCCAGAAGCTGTTTGTCATGCGCCAGGGCGCGTTAACTTAATAGGTGATCATACTGATTATAATGATGGTTTTGTTTTTCCTGTTGCGATCAACTACGGCACGACGATAGCCGCTAGCAAACGTAATGATAACCTTATTCGGGTTTATGCCCACGATTGCGAGCAGCAAACAGGCGAGTTTACTTTGAACAATTATGTTTTTGACGATCAGCGGATGTGGCTTAATTATGTGATGGGCGCAGTGCAGGCACTTGCTTGTCATTTTCCTGACATTGGCGGAGCAAATATCGTGGTTAGTGGCAATGTTCCGCAAGGCGCTGGTTTGAGTTCATCGGCAAGCTTTGAAATCGCTATTTTAAAAACGTTTGCCACGCTTTATCAATTATCGCTGAACGGTATTCTCGCCGCGAAACTAGGCCAGCAAGCGGAAAATGAGTTTGTTGGTTGCAATTGCGGTATTATGGATCAACTGATCTCAGCCATGGGGCAAGCGGGACATGCAATGTTATTAGATTGCAAAGACTTGTCGTTTGAAGATGCACCATTACCTGACAACATGGCGTTATTTATTGTTAATTCCAATGTTAAACGAGGATTGGTTGATAGCGAATATAACCTGCGACGTCAGCAGTGTGAGCAAGTGGCTCACTATTTTGGTCAGTCTGCATTACGTACTGTGTCCATGGAACAATTAACAGCAGCACAGCAAGATTTACCTGAGGAGCTGTTTAAACGCGCACGTCATGTGATCACAGAAAATGCCAGAGCATTAGCCGCGTTAGCGGCGCTGAAAAATAATGATATTGCTACCTTGAGTTTAATGATGAAAGGCTCTCATCAGTCACTTCGTGACGATTTTCAAGTGACCACCAAAGAAATGGATGGTTTAGTAGAGATGATTGACCAAAGGCTCGGTTTAAATGGTGGTGTGCGCATGACCGGTGGTGGCTTTGGTGGTTGTATTGTCGCGTTAGTGCCAAACGAAATGGTGGCAGAGCTTACCGAGTTAGTTAATGTTCAATACCCTAAATTATACGGCTTATCACCGAGCATCTATCACTGTTTTGCCACGCAAGGCGCGTTTAGAGAAACAAATCTAGCTCAAAGGGAGGAGTTGAGATGAAAATACTAGTCACAGGTGGTGCAGGTTATATCGGCTCACATACTGTTTTATGCTTACTTAACGCGGGTTTTCAAGTAGTTGTTTATGACAACTTAAGTAATTCATCAACAAAGTCATTGCAGCGCGTCGAGAAACTGAGCAATAAAACCGTGACTTTTGTTGAAGGTGATATTGCTGATAAAGCAACGTTAGCGCGAGTATTTACTGAACATCATATAGACGCTGTTATGCATTTTGCCGCATTAAAAGCGGTGGGTGAGTCAATGCAGTTGCCATTAGCGTATTATCAAAATAACGTTTACGGTACCTTGTGTTTACTCGAGATCATGCAAGCTTATAACGTTAATGATTTTATTTTTAGCTCATCTGCCACTGTGTATGGTGAGGAAAACACCATTCCTTATGTTGAAGCCATGAAGCTAGGCACGCCCGCGAGCCCCTATGGTGCCAGCAAAGTGATGATCGAACGTGTACTTGCTGACTTAGCTGTCGCCAATGACAAATTTAGAGCGGTATCACTGCGTTATTTTAATCCTATTGGTGCTCATGAAAGTGGTGAAATAGGTGAAGATCCTAAAGGCGTACCAAATAATTTATTACCTTATGTTGCCCAAGTAGCCGTTGGGAAACGCGAGCAATTAAGTGTCTATGGTGATGACTATCCAACGCACGATGGTAGTTGTCTGCGTGATTATTTGCATGTGATGGATCTTGCTCAGGGGCATGTTGCGGCGCTTAATTGGCTAAATGATAATCGCTTATTTTCGGGTGTTGAAGCATTTAACTTAGGAACTGGGCAGGGCACATCGGTATTTGCCATTATTCAGGCATTTGAACGCGTTGCAGATAAATGCATTCCTTTTGTCATACAGCCGAGAAGAGCGGGCGATCTACCCGCGTTTTGGGCAAATGCAGACAAAGCGAAAACGTTATTGAACTGGCAGGCAACGAGAGACTTAGCGCAAATGATGACTGATACCTGGCGCTGGCAACAAAATAACCCTAATGGTTATTGTGATAATTAATTTTCTATTAGGATGTAAAAATCGTTTTTAGCTTAACGCAGCATTTATGGCTTATCGCAGAATATATGGATTGAATGCGATAATTTTACTTGTTGTGACAATCTTAGTGCGCAAGCTTGTTGTCAGTGTTATGGTTTATTCTGTTAATCAGCAAAATGTGTGTGATAGCGCAAAGCAAAAGGAATCGCTATGAAAGCAAAAATTATTTTCTCACTGTTTATTTTATTGGTTTTTATCTCAGGTGCGTTAGCTGGCGCTTATGCTGGTGTGTCCGCCTCCTCTGCGTCAATGACTAATGAGCTTTGGGCTGGCGGCCAAACCATGAAAATTGCGCTACATAACCTAAATAATAATGAAGTCGATAAGGCAAAAGCGCTTTTGTGTGGTTCGATTACTGCGCGCTTAGCGATTCTCAATATGGCTAAGCCAATGCTCAGTGAACAGCAGAGACTAGAACTTAATGATTTACAACAAGTGATGAAGACTAGCGATGAC
>JBNKXM010000208.1:0-4501 GCA_050300315.1 Thalassotalea sp.
AACGCTGCTTGGTAAAAAATGCCGGATCCACGCAGTCAAAGGTTGAATATGGAAGTCCTTGGTGAAGCATAACTTTGTTTTTACCGTCATAACTAATGCCAAAAGCTTGTTGGTTAAACCAAGAAATCCGCCATAGCCATCCGCCATCTTTAGCAATTGCTTTTGGTGTTGACCAACTAATACCATCATTTGACGTACGATATATAGAGTAAAGTGGTGTGGGTGGATCTGTAACTTCACGTTGAACTTGCGCATATAATAAAGCTAATTTTCCACGATTATCAACCGACAATTTAGGGTCTCGTAAATCAAAATGAGTTTTTCTAACCGTACTCGCTAGTTGCCAATGTTCGAGTTCGTTTGATACTAATATTTGAATAACGCCTTCTCGGCTGATATGCGCTTGTGCTTGACGAAAACAGCAAAAATATTGACCGCGATATTCGCATAAATCAGTAAATGCACTATGTGCACCTTTATTCCAAATTTGTTTGTTTGACAGCAGTTTCATTTGTTTCACCTTTTGATCCGCTATTTTATCTCTATATCTCGTCAATTGAACGATTATCGCTTGAATTTGACTTGTCAGCAGCGATTAATACCTCTTATTATGAGCGCTAGCTTTTAGGAGAGAATAATAATCATATGAAATTTAGAACTACTTTAACAAATATTGCAATTATTAGTGCCTTATCTTTTTCTGCAGCCAGTGTTGCTGCAGATAAAAAATCTGATGAGAAAAAAGAGCAAGCATCAAGTTGGTTAAGTTTGTCTAAACAAGAACTTAAGAAAGTGGAAGCTTATGCACAAGATTACAAAGATTATATTTACCATAGTCCAACAGAATTAACCTTTGTTAGTGAAACAATTAAACGAGCAGAAAAACAAGGCTTTAAAAAGCTTACTGAGCAAAGCCAGTTAACACCAGGTGCACGTTTTTATGATGTTAACCGCGATCGCACTATCTCATTGATTGTTATTGGTAAAGAAGAGTTAGAGCAGGGTGCTCGTATTGTTGGTGCTCATGTTGACTCACCACGTCTTGAATTAAAAGGTCGTCCATTATATGAAAAAGAGAAGTTCGCGCTTTTTCAAACCTATGTGCATGGCGGTATAAAAACCTATCAATGGGTTAATATTCCATTAGCTTTGGTTGGCCGTGTCGATAAAAAAGATGGTTCAGTAGTACAAATTTCAGTAGGGTTTGATGATAACGATCCTATTTTCATGGTGCCAGATTTAGCGCCACATGTTGATCATGCAAACCGTAAACGTACTAGTCGTGATGTTATCGCTAAAGAAGAATTGGATGTCATTATCGCGGCAAAACCTGAGTTAGATAAAAAGATCAAAGATCTGGTAAGTGAGTATTTGACTAAGCAATACGATATTAGCCTTGAAGATCTTGTCTCAGCTGAACTTGCATTAGTTCCTGCGACTAAACCGCGTGATGTTGGATTTGATCGCAGTATGGTTGCTGCATATGGCCAAGATGATAAAGCATCATCTATCGCAGCAGTTAATGCCATTATGGAACAAAAAGTGCCGAAATATACCTCTATTGCGTTTTTAGTAGATAACGAAGAAGTTGGTAATATTAATAATACTGGTGCTGGTTCTAGTTACTTAGTCGATTTAATGAGTGGTTTGTTATACAACAAAAAAGGTGACAAATATAACGATTATTCGTTACGTAAAATGTTAAGAAATACTAAAGTGATTTCTGCTGATGTTAACCCTGGAGTTAATCCTACATGGCCAAGCGTTTGGGAATTAGGTAACGCACCGCGTTTAGGTAATGGCATTAATTTAAAACTTTACGGCGGTGGTTTTAATGCGAATTCTGAATATATGGCTTGGACAAGAAATTATTTAGATAACAATCATATTAAGTGGCAAACCTCGACTTACAAAGGTAAAGCGTCAGGCGGTACAATTGGAAGCGATTTATCTAATGATAATATGGAAGTGATTGATTTTGGCGTGCCAATTTTATCAATTCATTCGCCATATGCGGTTGGCTCTAAAGTTGATCTTTATTCATTATACAAAGCAATGTCAGCGTTTTATCAGCATGACTAGCGATTAACAAAGTGAAAAAACCGCCTAATTGGCGGTTTTTTCATTTTCTTAATATTTAATCGCGGTTAGCAGGCATCAAAAAGTTCTGCAAAGTCATCTTCTAAATCAGAAAAATCAACTTCTGAAAGGCCTAATATATCTAACACATGGTCTTTTATATGAGGCCAATCACTCGATTCTTGGTGACGTTTCGCTTTTTCTGTTAAGTTCTCTGCTGCTTTAAGTACGGCCATACTAAGCAATGCCAAATCATCTCTTTCATTCTTAATCGATTGAAAATCATGATGAATAAGAATCAAATGACATAAATTTTTAGGTAGATTCCATGAATTTGCAACGTAAAACCCCAAGACCGCATGATTTGTTTTATAGCGTTTTTCTTCAAAAGGTACTGAGTTAAGGCGTGAGTTATTTGCTTCGATTAACGTATTTTTATAGTCATTATATTTCAATGCTAATAATGCAATGCCACAATTATGAAATAAGCCAAGGGTATATAGTTCATCGATAGGAATTTGATTTTTTACTTTTTGGCCGATAAACGTCATTGCATTTGCTGTGTCTGCAGCATCATCCCAAAAACGTTCTAGTGAAATAGCTGCGTCACCTTTGAATGAGTTTTTTAACGCTATGGCGGTAACCAAGCTATTTATTGTTGTTAACCCTAACATCATAACAGCTTGTTTTATCTCTGAAATTCTTCTGTTCATACCGTAAAATGGCGAATTAATGATCTTAAGAATTGCCGATGACATACCTACATCATGCGCGATCAGCTCAGAAATTTCAGTAATATTAGGTTCTTCAACCGCCATTAGGTTTTGTATGCTAGTTAAAATTTCTGGTTTTATTGGAATTTGAAAACTGGATACAACTTCATCCATTTGATTTTTATCTAGAGAAAACAAGGTAATATCTCCTAGAGCAGTCAGATTTAATTAAAAGATTAAGTCATTAATGGCAAGCTTCTATTAATACAAATCAAATTTAGCGCAATATTATTGTTGCTCTAACACTTTTTTAGCAAAAACAGGGTTAGCATACATAGTTAATAACCAGTGTTGTTGTTCCTTGGTTAATAATCTCATTCTAGTCGATAGTTTGTCTGTTAACGAATTATCACCGTCGTTATTAGTCAGTTGCTGGTAGGCGGACAAATTACTGTCATATAATTTGTAGTGCTTAATGATCTGCTCATCAATTGCCGCAGCAATAGATTTACTATCGGTAAATTCACCTTTAATAGGCTGACAAAAAGACAAATGCACCTTACCTTTTTGTCCTAACATGCCTTGGGTGATACTTTTCAAGTCTTCATTTTCTGATTTTTGATAGTGGCCTGTAGCCGCTTTTTCAGCTAACTCTTTTGCTTTATCATGATCACAGGGATCAAATTCATAAGAAATGGCGACAGGAATAATATTAAGTTGTGTTAAATAATCTGAGATTGACAGTTCTTTTTCTTTATTTAGCAATAGCATAGAGATTAATGCCGCATTAGTTTTGTCGATACCATCTTTAGCGCGCCCTTCTTTTTGGGCAATCCAGATATTTTGTTTTTTTGTGGTTAAACTATGGAAAATATAGGCGGAAAGTTGTTTAGAAGCTAATAACATTGCGCGTTTGTTTTTTTCACTGCGTTTGACAATAAAACTTTTATTAATACGCATTAGATCTGCAACCCAGCGCTTATGTAACAGGTTATCGCCAACCGCAGCTTCAACGGTATCAATATCGTTTTGATGTAAGGCATAGTTGATCAGTGCAACATCTAAAACTATGTCTCTATGATTACTGATAAATAGGCTCGGTTTTGAGCGATCGATATTTTCGATACCGTCATAACTAAAGCCATCAGTGGTATCGTCGACAATTTTATCGAGGTATTTTGCTACTTCTTGTTGAATATCTTTTACGGTTTGTAGGTGTTTTAAACGATACTTTAATGACATCTTTACGATGAAGTTAGCCAGTGACGGTAAATATTTATTTATCCAAGGCAGTGAAAATTGTGCGATGGAGGATAGTAATTCAACTTCATTAATTAATTTATTAACTATCTGATTAATCTCACCATCATGGTAAGGACGGATATCGTCAAACATTCATTGTTCTCTGTTTTTGTAAAAATTTATCACCACAATTATATCGTAAAAGTAGTTACATAGGGAATGACAGAATGCGTAAGCAAAGATGAAAATTCAACGGTGAGGTGTTGTTTTAGTTATTGAATTTAAAAAATAAGAGGGGAAACGATATCAACAACTCAGATAATAGTGGCATTATCTGAGTTGACTAAAAGGATCACTTTATAGTGAAGCGACGTCGTTGATTGATACTTTGCCTTTTGTTCTGCCATGATTAAGTACAGCGGTCATTTTTTCTGGGTTCTTACCATATTGCATAACAAAATCAGTGA
>JBNKXM010000209.1:0-4460 GCA_050300315.1 Thalassotalea sp.
ATGAATAACATTTTCATTTTCTGCAGCGGCTCTTAAGGTGATGGTGCCGCTATCGGTAAATTTTACCGCGTTCCCTACTAAGTTAAATAAGATTTGCCTAATACGTGTTGCATCAAGTAACAGTGAATGTGGAATTTTTTCATCCACTTCAAGCATAAAGTCTAGGCCTTTGTTACGAACATTCATGGTAAAAACGTTGCAAATATCTTCAAAAATAGTGTGCGGATTGCACGCTTCTTTAGAAATACTCAATTTACCAGCCTCTATTTTAGATAAATCGAGAATGTCATTAATTAGCAACAACAATGAATTACCCGCAGATTTGATGGTTTTAACAAATGACTTAAGCTTATTGTCTTGAATTTGCTCATACAGCAGTTCGGTAAAACCTATGATGGCATTCATCGGCGTCCGTATTTCATGGCTCATATTCGCTAAAAACTCAGATTTTGCTTGGTTTGCCAGCTCTGCATTTCGCTTCGCTTGCTTAAGGTCGCGTTCCATTGAAATACGTTCATTCAAATTAACTAAGATATGCAGCGTTGCTTCCCTATGCTGATAACGAATAGGGATTATCGATAACAAACCGTCGATAGTTCTGTCATCTAAGGTTTTAACTTGCACTTGTTTATCATGCACATCATCTGTTTTGCCATGATAAAAATGAGCTGCCGACAAGTTAGTGATCTGCTGCTCATCCATTGCTAATGCTTCAATAGCATTAACATTAGCCATTAACAGCAAATTAGTTTTTACATCAACAACATAAACAATTACGGGCATGTTATCGATGACAACAGATAAATTACGCTCACTTTGTTTTAAGGAAAGCTCTGTCGTAATACGCAATAAAATTTCACGCTGTAAACGTCGGTTCCAAATGAACACAAAAAAGATAATCACTGCTGCAACAGCAATAATAATAAAGACCAATTTGTAGTCAGTTTTTACTAATAATTCTTGATCGCCCCACTTATCAAGGATCTGCTGTTTCTCTACCGTGCTAATGCTAGCAAGTACCTTATTTAATATCGGTACAAAAGCGGCTAATTCAGGTTGTACCGCAAAGCTAAGCGCTAGATCATATTGTGTCTTGCCAACGACTCGTAACCCGCTATAGCCTTTTTCAGCAATTAAATAATTCACCTGTGCCAATGAACAAACAAACACGTCGGTTTTGCCAGCAGATAAATCGTCTAAACCTTGCTCGGCGGATGTGACCAGTTGAAAGTCTTTATTCGGAAAACGCTTTTTCAGCTCGTTGGTGCTAGAGTAATCATCAATCAAAGTGATGCGCTTATTTAGCACCTTACTAATATCGTCAATATATTTATCTTGATTTTGCATCACTATGACAAAAGGGCTTTGAATAAAGCTGTCGGTAAACAACAACCCTTTAAACGGTGAATACTCGCTTGATGCTGAGCCCATATCCACCTTATTTGTCAAAATCAATTGTGAACTTTCCTGCCAACTCTTGGTAGGAACATGAACAAAATCAACATTGAGGGTTGATTCAACAATAGACAGGTAATCTGCCAACATGCCTTGATGTTTACCTTGTTGATCTATTGATTCAAATGGCATCCACTGTGGATCAGCAACAAACGTAAAACGACTATGTTCAAGTAGCCAAGTTTGCTCTTGTTTTGTTAACTCAATTTTTGGTCGTTCAATGGATTGTCGATTGATCAGCCAGTGATCGAATATCTCATTAAGTTGCTCTCCCTCAAGATAAACTAACGCCTTATTAATAATATCTCTTAATGGCTGGTAATCATCTCGTACCGCGATGTGTAAGCTATTGATAGGCGCATTAGGCATAGTTTTAAAAGGAATAACATTAGTAACCGCTTTTTTATTGAGTAAATAGTTAATCACGGCATGTGAGTCATAAAGCACATCCGCTTTATTCTCGACAATATAGTCTATGGCTTGCTCTGGAGAGTCGACAAAAATCAGCCGTAATCCTGGAATTTGTCGACGAATTTCTTCCGCCATCGCACTGTCTCGAATGATTGCTAAGCGCAATCCGCTGAGTTGCTCCAAACTGCTGATATGATTATCACTGCGAATAAAAAAGTAATTGAGTAAATTGATATAGCTTTTAGAAAATAATAGATGTTTTCTTCGTTCTGCAGTTTCAAATGCCGCAACAAGTAAGTCTTGGCGTTTCTGCTCAACCTGCGCTAATGCTTTTTCCCAAACATTAGTGCTAAATTGAAACTGTAATCCAGTTAATTCGCTAATCGCCAATAACAATTCATGCCCTAAACCATCATGTTCACCGCGCTCATTTTCAAATTCAAATGGCGCCCATGCATAATCGCCAGCAACGTTAATAATGGGGTGTTCAGCAATCCATTGTTGTTGCGGTAAACTTAAAACAAATTTTTGATTTTCTTGAACTTGCTCGATATTTTTCGTGGTGTTTGTTGAAATAGCCCATTTTTCAAGCAAAGCGTTTTTTTCCGCTGGTGTTATTGCATCAATACCTTTATTGATAATGGAAATTAATTCAGGATTATCTTTAGTGGTTGCCATTTTAAATGCAAAAGAGTGACTGCCTTCAATCGGCTTTAACGGTTTTACATTGACTAAACCATCGGTAGAGATCCGATATTGGATCGCGGTAAAAGCATCAAAAATTAAATCAACTTTATTGTCTAACAGCAGTTGAATAACATCAGCTAATGTATTTGCTTCAACTATCTGCAATTTGGGGTATTGAACTCTCAGTGATTCTTTAGCTGCATTGTTAGCGACAATTGCTACAGTTAATCCTTCTAAGTGAGGGTTTTGACTAATATCTAATGATTTTTTTGAGAAAAAATAATCTAAAGATCTCAAGTATTCCTTGGAAAATAGAAAATAATTATCACGCTCTGATGTTTGATAAATAGCAGGTAATAATTGATTGTTTCCTTCTCTGGTACTGGCTAACGCCTGACGCCAACTACTGGTATTAAACTGTAAATTTATGCCAGTTTTTTCAGCAATTAAGGTTAAAAAATCATGAGCAAAGCCAAGATGCTCCTGCTGTTCGTTAACAAAATCAATGGGCGGTAAACTAATATTACCGGCAACATTAATCTGAGGGTGGTCAGCTAACCAATCTTGCTCTAGCTCCGAGAGCTCAACGCGCTGCACTGTGTGCTCAGTTTCCTTAAACCAATGGCGATAAATGGCGCTGTGCTGCTCGGGCGTTATCGCATCGAGTCCTTTTTGAATAATACTAGCAAGTTCTGGATGGGCTTTATTTGTAACTATATGAATAGGATTTTTACCTAAATGTCGGGTCGATTTAAACGGAACAATCGTATTGACCCCTTCCCTTTCTAACGTATAGATCAGTGAACCATAGGTATCAAATAACATATCCGCTTTGTTTTCTAATACCGCATCGATTGCGTCGCCAAAGGTGTCGACATCTATAATGATGATCTTAGGAAAATGTCGGGCGATAATGGTTCGATGTGCATAACCTTTAGGTAATGCTAAACGTCGACCATTGAGATCATCAAAGGTTTTTACTGGTAAATCTTTACGGATAAAAAAGTAGTCTAGTGCTTCAAAATAAGGTGTTGAAAAATTTAGAAATTCTTCTCTTTCTTTGGTTTTATAGACGGCACCTAAAATATGAATTTCGTTATTTTTAATACGTTCCAGATTATGTTGCCACGTATCTGTAATAACGCGGTATTTTAGTCCGGTGTATTGAGAAATCAGCTGTAAATAATCACTGGCGACACCTCGATAATTACCTTGTTGGTCAGTGAAGTTAAATGGCGTCCAGTCAGGACTTCCGCCAACGATTATATCTTTATGTTTAGCTAACCATTCTTGCTCAGCGGGAGTAAGTGCAATTTGCTGAAATGCTTGCGCTTGTATTGACGTGAATACGCATAAAAGGATAAACAAGCAATAACGATAAAAGCAAGCATGCATGTTATTGCTTCATAATTTCCAAAAACTGTGGCAGGTTGTCGACAAGGATCTTAACCAAGGAAGGATCAAAATGACTACCACTATTTTCTTTAATATATTCCACCGCATCATCAACTGACCAAGCATTTTTATATTGTCGTTTATGAGTTAACGCATCAAAAACATCAGCAAGTGCAACTATGCGGCCATAAATATGAATTTCATCGCCTTTCAATCCTCTAGGATAACCAGAGCCATCCCATTTCTCATGATGTTCACGGGCAATAATGGATGCGGCTGTCGTCAATCGTCGTTTAGAATTTTTAAGCAACTCATAGCCTTTCTCGGCATGAGTTTTCATGATTGTCATTTCTGCGTCGGTCAACTTGCTAGGCTTATGCAAGATTTCTTTGGGGACTAGTGCAGATTGCTTTTGGTATATCTCAACCAGAGAACATACTGCACATGTTTGGCATTTGGATAAATCAGGTTGAGGGTAAAATGAAATGACAACTACGTGCGGGTGCGAGATC
>JBNKXM010000210.1:0-4450 GCA_050300315.1 Thalassotalea sp.
CGCTATTACTTTATCCAATATTTGTTCAGATTGGGATTTGTTTTCAAGGAAGTCTAATAAAATCAGTGCAGTGGCAATATTTCGTACGACATCAAAACCAAGAATCACAACTGCTTTGGATATGGTGCTGATTTTGCCACCAAACTGACCATAGGAGACAGTATTCACTACTTTCAGTAAGTTATTAGTTAGTGAAAAATCTTCTAGGATGATACTACTTAAAGCATGTATTGATGACGTTTCCGAGCTTACTACTTCATTGATCTCGCTGATTGTGTTCGACAGCGCAGGAAAGTCGTCATGACTTTGTATAAGTCTGATACGAGCTTCTAAATCCAATGGTTTTGATTTGTTTTCATGGTTCATGTATAGATTATGAATCATCGTGACCAAAGTAAATCGCGCGATTAAACGTCAAAAAGGCCCTCAACTATCCATTTATGTTTAATCAATAATGATAAAAACATCATTAAAAACAGCTAGGTATGTAATGTATTACAAGGCGTGATTTATTCACAGACAAACCATTTTTATTTAATATCAGTAGCCGCCAACTCTGGTTGTTTGTAGCCAATTTGAGGGAAGGATATTATTAACAAACTGATTACAAAGGAAAAATAATTAGGCATAAGTTTTGCAGCTTGTAGCAGAGTGAATTATTAAGTGAGCAGAACAGATGCAAACAAATCAGACGTTAAGTAATCATTTATTAAGTGAGTCCATACAAACCATAACGCATGGCTATGTACTTGGCTAAGAAAAAGAATAGGCTAGCACCATGTCTAATTTCAATCTTAGATTGGTTGTTTAGTTGGGGGGTACTCAGCTGGTCAAGACTATTGATAATAGTTATAAGCGGCCTCAAGACAACTCACATAGTGCCATATAAATGAAAGCAGAGTTTCTAATGTTTATATCGACAAATGAATTCAAAAAGGAGCCATTTACTAAATTATTAAATTACCATCAATTCTTCGAATGCGTTAATCGGTAGTGGGGGACTAAAAAGATAGCCTTGATAGGCCGGGCAACCATGCTGAGTGAGAAAGTTACGCTGAGCCTCTGTTTCTACTCCCTCGGCAATTACCGAAAGTCCCAAGCTGTTCGCTAATGCAATAATAGTTTTTGCTATCACTGCATCATTGCTATTGGTGAGTATGTCTTTGACGAAACTTTGATCAATCTTCAGTTGATCTAGCGGTAGTTGCTTTAGGTAGGCTAGTGATGAATAACCAGTGCCAAAATCGTCCAATGAAAAGTTGATACCTACTGCTTTTAATGCCAACATTTTTTGAATGATTTCTTGAAAATTGGATACTAATAGGCTCTCGGTCAACTCGATCTTAAGTAAACGCGGATCGGCGCCGGTAGCTTTTAGTGTGGCCAGTACTTGATCGACAAAGTCTGGTTGGTTAAACTGGCGAGAGCTGACATTGACTGCGATTGTTAGTTGCGAGTATGTTGGTTTGGTAGCCCATTTTGCAAGTTGAGTACAGGCTTCATCGAGTACCCAGCGTCCAATTTTCAAGATTAATCCAGTCTCCTCTGCCAATGAGATAAATTTCATAGGTGAAACCATCCCGCGCTTAGGGTGTTGCCAGCGGAGCAAAGCTTCAGCGCCGGTTAGCTGCTCAGTGCCGAGGATTTGTGGCTGGTAATGCAAAACGAATTGTTGTTCAGTAATGGCAATACGTAAATCCGCTTCCAGCAGCAAGCGATCCTCCATTGCCGCCTGAACCTGCGGGTCGAAAAAGCGTAAAGCATTGCGACCAGCAGCCTTTGCTTGATACATTGCTAAGTCGGCACGCTTCAATGGGCCGTCAATGTTCTCCTGAGCATCGCTGACTAAAGTAATGCCAATACTGCTAGTGATGCTATGCGTGTTACCGTCGATTAAATAGGGCTGCCCTAGCAACTTAAGGATTTTCTCGCCGATGGTCTTGGCTATAACAGAGGCTTCTAAGGTCTTGAGGCTAATATCTTCGAGCAGAATAATAAACTCGTCACCACCAAATCGTGCTAGCGTATCTCCTTTTCGGACGTTTTTTTGTAGACGCTGAGCAACTTGCTGTAATAGTTGATCGCCATGGTTGTGTCCATAGGTATCGTTCAATGTTTTAAAGTTATCTAAGTCGATGAACAATAGCGCGCTGATGCGGCGATGACGTGCACTGGTATCGAGAATGTGTGCGAGTCTGTCAAGTAGCAAACGTCGGTTTGAAAGGTTGGTAAGTGGGTCGTGAAAGGCCAAGTTCTCTATTTGCTTCTCAGTAGCTTTGCGCTCGCTGATGTCGATGGCGATACCACCAACGTATCGTGCGCCAGTGGAGTCTGTATAAGGAAATTTAGTACTCAACCAACAACAGCTTTCACCATTATCTGCTGTTCTTATTTCCTCGACAGTAATACCTGTGTTTGATAGCAATACTTTCTGATCATTGTTCCAGAAAAGTTCGGCAATAGGTTGTGAAAATAACTCAAAATCAGATTTCCCTAACCAGCTGTCTGGCGCTGCGTTAAAGTGCTCTTTGTAGCTCTGGTTGATATAAATATAACGGCCCTGTTCATCTTTCATCCAAGATAAAAAGTTGCCACTGTCCATAAAAGTACGAAAACGACTTTCACTGTCATGTAATTGCGCTAACGTATTCTGTAAACTCTTTGAGTAACGTTGTAGGACAAAGATAACAATCGAGCTTAGCAAAGCCCCTATCAAATAAACCCCTATCATGTATAAACCAGCATTTTCGAGCACAAATGACAGGTTTGGGGTTATGAATAGATAATATGCGCTCGCGACACTCATTAGGATTGCTACCAAGCCAGGGCCGGTACCCAGAAAATAGAGGATGGCAATAGTAGTTGGATACAAAGTGATAAAGGGATAGCTGCCATTAACCGGAAGTGCAACTAGCCGCAGCAGAATTGCAAGAACAATAGCGATAATTGCCAATCCGTAGCGAGCTGGTAACGACAAATTGCGGTATTTAAGCATCATAGACCTGTTTAGAATAATGACATTTTTGCGCAGCCACGATGTGGAAAAAGCCCTGCAAGTATTGGGGCATTTCTATTTGTAAAGCTGCTCAAAAACAGTTTTTGTAGATTCGAGTTTTGAATTGAAATTTGACTTTTCCTATGATGCTTCAACAAAAATACTCTCAATCCTCTTAATACTAATAAAAGCTTACATAAGAGAGTCAGGAGGTTTCTGCGGAGTAGTATAAACTAAATATCATTAAAGCGAGTCACTTAGCATGACCTATATCAAGGCTGTTGATATAGAGGGTGGCTTAGTCTTTGCAGGGTGAGAAAGTAGAGGTAATACAATGTCACTCTTCAAACGTAAGGACTCCCCAAAAAATTGGTGGGTCAAAATTAGCCACAACGACAGAACAGTACAAAAATCCACTGACACTGCCGACGAAGCCAAAGCGCTAGAGTTTCGCGACAAGCTTAAAGCTTCACTGTGGGATCAAGAATGACTTGGGATTAAACCGCGTTATTCTTGGCAAGGCGCACTGCTTGGATACATCCTGATCAAGCAAAAGCAAGAAAGGCAATTGCAGTTCCATTAAGTATTGCAGCCATTCGTGAACAATTCGGCAAACATGTAATCCATGTGTTCAGTTATAAAGCTAACTCAGCTACACAAGTGACCATCTAACGCAATACGTCGATCGTTTTACTACGATACAAGCAGGGAACGGAAAGGTTACAAATTCGCTACATGCCGTAAAATAACAAAGGGCTAGCCTAAGCTAACCCCTTGTTTTATATGGTACGCCCGAAGAGATTCGAACTCCTGACCCCTTGGTTCGTAGCCAAGTACTCTATCCAGCTGAGCTACGGGCGCGTTGAGCCGTGCATTATACAATAAAAAATAATTAAGTTAACCCTTAATCGACATAGATTGATAAATATATTTATGAAATAATCTAATCGGTAAATTTTTTAACTTAAATTTAGGACTTCAAGTGCTTATTTGGTTCGTTGTTGCTTATATTCTTGTTTCTGTTGCCATCGGTTTGCTCGCAGCGAAGGATGTACATAATGTAAAAGATTATGCTGTCGCTGGACGTCACTTACCTTTGCCAGTAGTAATAGCAACGGTATTTGCAACTTGGTTTGGTGCAGAGGTGGTATTTGGTGTTTCAGCCACTTTCGTGCAAGAAGGGTTTAATGGACTGGCAGCAGATCCGTTTGGCGCTAGTATGTGTTTGATTGTTGCAGGTCTATTTTTCTCAACCAAGCTTTATAACTTGAATATTATTACCCTGGGTGATTTTTATCGTATGCGGTATAACCGCACAGTAGAAATATTGACCACTATCGCGATAGTCATTTCTTATCTAGGGTGGGTTGCTGCACAGATAGCCGCATTAGGTTTAGTCTTCAATATTCTTACTGAAGGTGCAGTAAGCCAGGATTTTGGTATGGTAATTGCCGT
>JBNKXM010000211.1:0-4450 GCA_050300315.1 Thalassotalea sp.
AATAGCTTAGCCATGCTGATTTAGCCACTCGACAATTTCGCTAAATGCCTTTTTGCGATATTTTCTCAAACCGTGATCACCGTCAGGATAAATCGATAGGTGATAAGGCCTGTTGAGCTTTGCAAGTTTTTCCGCTAAACGTTTGGCATTGTCAACGCCTACCCGTTTATCCGCGTCACCATGTAATAATAAAATCGGCATATTAGGGTTTAATTCATCAATCCAATTAAGCACCGAACGCTTAGCTAATTGTGCTGTTTTATCATGTTGGTAATTTGGCACTCGCGCTTGATAAACCCGTTCCATTTCAGGTCTAAATGCTAGTTCAGCCTCGGCATCCGTTACGCCCGCCCAAACAATAATGGTTTTTAAATCGGGAATTTTTCGCGCCGCCATATAGGTCATCATACCGCCGCGGCTAACACCAAACATGCTTATTCTCTGCTTATCAACCAATTTATTTTGCTTAGCAATATCAACCAACGCAATAACATCATTTAAATCAGCACCACCAAATTCATCTTGTTCGCGATATTGACTCGCTAACACTACATAACCGGCATCCGCCAGCATTAGCTGACTGTTCAAAAGATAAAACAAGGTGTTAGCGCCAAAATCACCGTTACCACCACGATTAAAAATTACTGCTGGGCTTGGTTCAGTCAGCGCTTTTTTTGCTAGGTAATACGCTTGTACATCCAGTTCATCAACACGATAGGTAAATTGCAGACAAGTAAACTGGTTGACAACTTGCTGGTAGCGTTCTTTAGAAAAACGTTTCTTCAGTAAATCAGCAAGAATCGGTTTAGCTGATGCTGCTCGCCCCCTTGCTTTCGCCAATTCGTCAACACTTTGCTCAATAAAGTGCTCGTAGGCATCTTCTTTCTCGCTAAAACAAGAGTGTTGTTCAACCACTGATGATACCGCGCTAAATGGTAATTCAGGCAACTTAGCAATTGCTGAGCTTGCACAGCAACTGAATATGCCGGCGAATAAACTGATGGAAATAATTTTCATGCTAACCTTTCTTATTAGTTGTAAATACTTGAGTTATATTAAGTTTATATGTAATGTTCGGGCAATATATTCGACCAAGATAGTGTTTTAGTCGTTAAACTGCACTATTTGGTCGTTAAACGAGAACCACACCAATTGATAACTCACAGCAAAATTTCAAAAATAGTCCCTAGAGTAGCAGTAACTCACGGTATCGCGTGGCTGCTCTTATTAGCGGTGTATTTCTTTGTCTCGGATAAAGTGCTTGGTATATCAGGTTTACCTGAGCATTTTTTTGCTAACCATACTAGGCTCGGCTTAACCATTAACGCACTGTTCTTTTACAGTTTATACGCAATTTTAACTTACCATAAAACTCACATCTCGTTACTCAAAACGAGTATTTTGTGCGTGTTAACCTTGGTAATTTTTATTGTCGCCAGCGTTGCTATTGATTTGTTTTTGATTGATCAGCAGTGGTTTAGCGATCAACAGCAGTTATTCTACTATCTGCTGTTGGCTAACTTTATTGTTAAGTTATGGTTTAGCTTTATCGCCCTGTTTACATTTTTTAGTTTAGTGTTATATAAACGCCAGTTACAGGACAACCTTATACGATTAGCCACTCTTGAAACTGAGCTTGCGCTATTAAAAAGCCAAACCCATCCGCATTTCTTGTTTAATACCTTAAATTCGCTTTATGTATCGTCTTATCAATTTGGCGATACGAAAACGGCGGAAGGCATTGGTCAAATGGCAGCGATATTACGCTATATGTTGCATCAACATGGTGAGCAAACCGTGTCATTGACCGACGAAATAGCGCTAATTAACGACTATATCGCGCTACAAAAATTACGCTTTACTGACTGTTTAACGGTTAACTTCGATCACAACTACGCTGATCCGGCAATTAACATCAGCCCTATGCTACTTATCGTTTTAGTGGAAAACGCCTTTAAATACGGTATTAAAAGCAATAGCGCTAGTGTGATTAACATAAGCTTACAATCAAGCACAGAGCGCATAGTATTTACCGTCAGCAACACTAACTATGCTCAGGCGATTAAAGCTAATCAACATTACCAACCGAGCGGCATGGGCATTACTAACTTAAAGCAACGATTAGCTGTGTTGTATCCAGCTAAACACAAATTAGTATTAAGCGAACACGGATCAGAGTTTGTCGCTACCTTGGAATTAACACTATGCTAAATTGCGTGATACTTGACGACGAAAGCGCCTCGTTATCCTTACTAAAAAGTTACTGTGAAAAATTACCTGAAATTAATGTCGTTGGTGCATTTTCAGAGCCATTAACAGCGCTGGCCTTTATCCAAAAACAGCCAATTGATTTATTAATTACCGATATAGATATGCCAGATCTCAATGGTATTGAGTTAGCCAACAGTCTTAGTAAGCCAACCAACATCATTATTATTTCGGCGCACAGTGAATACGCGATAGCAGGCTTTGAACTTGATGTTGTTGATTACTTATTAAAACCTGTGATGTTTCCGCGCTTTGTCAAAGCGATTAACAAAGTAAACGCTCGTTTGGCAGCAGTTACACAAGATAAAACAGTCTCAGAAGCCGTGAATAACTATTTATTTGTCAAAGATGGTCAAACACGTAAACGTATTACCCTTGATGATATTTTATATTTGCAGGCACAAGGCGACTATATCCTTATTCAGCAAACACAGCAAAAACACTTGATATTAAGCACACTGACTGCGTTTCACCAACAGTTGCCAGCAGAGCAATTCGTGCAAATCCATCGTTCAACCATAGTCAACCTTAGCAAGGTTGATCATATTGAAAAAGATCATCTGGTGATTAATAACCTTGATTTCACCATAGGAAAAACCTACCGAGAGGGATTATTAAAACTACTGAAGTAACCCGCCGCCATTACCTGTTGCTGGTATGGTATCAACTGAAAAATTAGGGATGATAAACGAGGCTGTGACCAACAAGTCAAACTAAGCTAAAACAAGCGTCACAGCAGTAATATTTTAAATCCGATCAGAATAAGAATAATTCCCCCTAAAAATTCCGCTTTGCTTTCTAACCAAGTGCCACTTTTAGCGCCAACATAAACGCCTACCCAGCTAAAGAAAAATGTGGTGATACCAATTGTTGAGCAGGCAATCAAAGGGTTAACGTCGATCAAGGTTAGCGAAAATCCAGCCGCCATAGCGTCGATACTGGTAGCAATAGCAAGAATGAGTAATACTTTATGTGTGATCTGACTGATATCCTCTTCTATGCCTTCAGTCATTGACTCATAAATCATCTTAGCGCCAACTAAGACAAGCAGAAAAAATGCGATCCAATGGGCATAATCTTCAACCCAACCCAAAACACCTCTCCCGCCAAAAAATCCGATTAACGGCATTAGGGCCTGAAATACGCCAAAATATATTGCCGCCATCAACGCAAGTGATTTGGTTTTTTCTATATGCTTAGAACCCAGACCAATAGACACCGCAAAAGCGTCCATACTTAGCGCTATCGCTAAAATTAATACCTCAAGCATTTAACTGTTCTCTTTTACGATGACCTAGGGTCAACAACATATCATTGGCTAAATTTTAACGAGGAACTAGTGACAAGCCAACAATCAATTGACAGATTTTTAGCTTTACCAAGCACTTAGTATAGAAAAACACTGTTTTCCCTAGTCGCAGGCAAAAAAAGAGGCTAGATAATAGCCTCTGTGAATAATTGCCTCGATAAGCTTTATTGATTAGAGCTGCGATAAAAACTCATCATGCGATGGCATACTATTTACTGTTCGCTGAATAATGGTTTTTAAGTTATCCATTAATTCAGTCACTTGCTCATCGCTAAGCGAATCAACCAGCGGATGATGATCATTAGGTGTCAATCCTTGGCCAATCATCACTTGTTGCCACGCAATTTCGGTAAATAATTCATCTTGTTCACGAAAGATTTTGCCACTTTGCTCAAACAACGCCATTTTATTGCTCAAGGTTTCTGGCACATCCATTTGCTGGCAGTTACGCCAAAACTCACTGTCATCTCGCTCGGTTTGCTTATAGTGCAAAATAATAAAATCACGCATTCTTTCTGATTCAATTTGTGACTGTCGATTAAACTCCGCCACTTCTTGATCTTTAATGCCCATATGTGGGAAAAACTTTAATAGCCGTGTCGCAGCCGTTTGGATCAGGTGAATATTGGTTGACTCAAGCGGCTCAAAAAAACCACTCGATAAGCCAATGGCAACGACATTTTTATTCCACTGCTTGCGGCGACGTCCGGTTTTAAACGGAATGGTTTTCGGCTCACCGATTTGTGCACCGTCTAAGCTCGAAAGTAATAATTCTTTTGCCTGCTCGTCGCTCATATGTTTACTAGAGTACACTACACCATTACCTGTGCGATGCTGCAAAGGAATGCGCCAGCGCCAGCCAGCATCATGTGT
>JBNKXM010000212.1:0-4448 GCA_050300315.1 Thalassotalea sp.
GACGATATTGCCCTGCGTTTAAATATTGCCAATGTGCTTGATAATCGCAATGAACAAGCGATTGGTTTTAAAAACTATGGTCGCAGCAGCCGACTAACGCTAAATTATCAATTTTGATTTTAAAGCTCCACGCTAATATTTAGTGTTGGCTTAACTCGGGCAAAATCGGCACGTAGCAGTTATAGCTAATGTCATTTTGTCCTTGTTTACGTCTTGATAGGTTTATCGCGATATTTCATCCACAAATTGAGCAATTGTGTGAGTTGTCGGCATAATCCAGCCATTAATAAACTGACAATAAACAAGCTTATTAGCTAGGGCTTGATAACAGAGTTAACCAAGATGGTTAATTCAAATCTGCTACGAGTCGTTTTTTTCATAGCTGGCAATGATAGTGGTATTACGCACTGAGCTAACAAAGTACTGTGATTTAGCCTGCAGATAATCTGGATGAGCAAAGAATTTGTCAGCGACTTCTTGAGAAGGAAAATTAATCGTAAACACGCGATTGATCGGTACATCAACTTGAGAAAGCAAGACATCTGAAACGATAAAATCAAATCCAAATGCGCCGCCGTAAGCTGACAATATAGGTTTCATCGCTGCTCTATATTGGGCGTAAATTTCATTATTTGATACTTCTAGCCCAACTAACATTTCATACATAGAATGCCTTCCTTTATTTGTACATTTCCGTTGAATTAACTAACAGCAATCGTTAGGCGGTCAATCTAACATAGTTCGACTGAAAGTAATACGATAGTGTCGCTGTTACAAATGATCGTTTAAGATAGATGATTTTTGGCGGTTCGCCAGTTAGCTGTGATGCCATATTTAGCGAGTAAAATATTATACATCATTGATTTACATTAAAAATTGGCATGTTATAACGTCACTAAATTATCAATAAGAATTACTTTCATATGGGAGAGGTTATGGAAGATTTACAGAAACAATTAGATTTTATTTTAGAGCTCGATCGCTTAAAAAGTGTATATCGTCAAGCCTTAGTCAAATCAGATAACAATAGGAATGAAAATAGTGCTGAGCATAGTTGGCACATTGCGATGATGGCTCAAACACTGCACGGCTACGCGCAAGAACCAGTTGATATCGCTCGGGTTATTAACATGCTACTGCTCCATGACGTTGTTGAGATAGATGCTGGAGATACCTTTGCCTTTGCTGAACAACAGCTACTTGATGGCCAAGAAGATAAAGAAATAAAGGCAGCTAATCGTATTTTTGGTTTATTGCCTGAAACGCAATTTCTGGCGGTGAAAGAATTATGGCTGGAATTTGAACAAGCAAAAACAGCTGATGCGAGGTTCGCCAAAGCAATGGATCGGGTATTACCTTTACTGCAAAATATGAAAAATAAAGGTGGTAGCTGGGCTAAGCATGAAGTTAAAAAGTCTCAAGTGATTGCTCGTAATAAATACTTGGACAACTTGGCGCCCGAGTTGTGGGATTATGTTTGTCAGCAAATTGATAGAGCGGTAGAAAACGGCTGGTTGATCAACGAGTAATACCAAATGGTACTCTATAACTCCTTGATTAAGCGATGCATACTAGCTTGGTTAACAAGGTTTACCTTAGCATATTCAAGCAGTAACCTCTGACGATAGCCACATAAAAGAATATTAATAACCTGATAGGATGTAAAAATGATAAGAATAATGTTAGTGGGGATTTTCCTTGTTTGTTCATGGGGAGCAGGCGGCGTAGAAATTAGCAAACTAAACCCGATTGAACAGCTGACTATCGAAACCCCTGCGTTTACTGAACCTATGGTGTTTAATGTGACTTTGCCGGCAAGTTATTCGAGTGCAACCGACAAGCGTTACTTTGTGATCTTCGATCTGCATCCGCGTAGCCAACCTTATTTAAGCGGTATGCATGACTGGCTTAGTCATAACGGTGAATGGCCTTGGTTAGAAAGCATTATAGTGAATCCGGCAAATTATCATAAAGAATTTGCGAAATTGTTTGAACAAACCGCGGAAAATCCGAAAGATTTAACCATGCTCAATTTTCTTGAAACCAAAGTACTTACAGCGGTAGATAAAACCTATCGCACTAATGGTTTTAAAATCTACAGTGGTTTTATGAGCAATGGTGCGATTGGTTTATATGCATTATTAAATAAACCTCAGCTATTTAATGCCTATCTAATTTCAACACCGAGTCTTAGTAACAATTTTTTATCGATAACTGAAGATGCTACGCAGAAGTTAGCGCAACTGAGCGACAAAATGCGCTTTTTATACCTGTCTATCGGTGATCATGCGTATGAAAAATCTCATGTTGAAGCGGTCGAGCAATTTGAAAAAGCACTAAAAGCCAAGGCTCCTGAGCAATTAGATTGGCAAGTCAAAACCCATGATGAGCATTACTACATGTCACGCCCAATATTTACCGTATTAAATGGTATCGAAAAACTGTTTGATGATTATCATAATGATTTAGCGGCAGACTCTCCTGTTGCTAAACAGGGCGTAGACGCTGTGATTGCGTATTACCAAGAGCTTTCAGAGAAAAAATATGGCTTTACAATTTCTGCTGAAGGTTCATTAAAAAATCTTGCTCATTCATATTTAGATGCGGAGCCAAAACGTGCGTTGAAAATATACCAACAAGTGACGGAGCTTTATCCTGATTCGGCATATGCTTATGCAGATCTAGCTGCAGCGTATCAAAAAACAGGGCAAATACAACAAGCTGTGGTTACGCAAACTATCGCAGTTGAAAAGTCAGTGAGTATGATTGAATGGCATCAAAACAAGCTGAAAAAATTGCTTGCAGACTATCAAACAGAGCTGCAAAAACTGAGTGGTAAAAAGTAAGTGAGTGAATAAAGTATTTGTTCACAGAATAACACTGCTATTTGTCAGAACGTATTTTCTTAGGTCGCAAAAAATACACAAAAAAAAGCCGCTAGGGAGGTATTAGCGGCTTTGAAGTTTGCTTACTTTCACATGATGACTAGAAAGTGTAGCGAGCACCTATGTTGAAACGTGCGCCATATTGGTTAGCACGAAGTAACTGTTCGCTATAACGTACGTAGGTACGTTGAGTTTCTTCAGTGATATTCAAGGCTTCAGCAAATACCGTGAAGTTCTCTGATACTGTGTAGCTGATATTCGCATCCATTTGTGAATATGCTTCAGTATAAACTGGCGAACCGTGTTGATCGAAACCAGATAAGAACTCATCTCGCCAGTTGTATGAAACACGTGCTGATATCTCATCGTTTTCATAGAAAACTGAGAAGTTAGCTGAGTCACTCATACCTGGTAATGCGAAGTCTTGTTCAATTGCATCGCGGTCAGCTTCAACGTCACCACTTACAAATGTTGCGTTAACCATAATACCAAAACCTGTATCAGCAAATAGGTGTTGCGCAGCAAGTTCCCAACCAAATAGGTTAGCTTGCTCACCGTTTGCCGTGCTAGATTCATCAAATACTGCTAATGGATCATCACTGTTAGGTTTGATTGGTGTTGTTAAGTCAGCAACGCCCATGTTTTCGTTGATGCGAGCAAAAACGTTAACATCAGTCGCTTGAATACCTTCTGCTTCTAACTGAGCACGGGCTTCTTCTGCGCGTGGACCGTTATACACGTCTCTAATACCTGCAACCGTTGTTTTGTTGCTTGAGTCTACTAAGAAGTTATCCACCATTTTCTTAAAGTAACCTACTGATGCGTAGCTACCTTCACCATAGTAATACTCTAAAGAAAAATCTAAGTTATCAGAGATATATGGATTAAGTCCTGGGTTACCAGAAACAATTTTTCTTTGACCGACTTTAGGTGTACCAACAAAGTCTCTTGTTGAACGCATCGCACCAATATCTGGGCGTGCTAATGAACGAGCGTAAGAGAAACGTGTTACAAGTTGATCGGTAACTTCTAAGCTAACATCTAAGCTAGGTAAGAATTGCTTAGTAGTTGCACCACCTGATGAAAATGTTTGATCCGGTGAATAGTCATAAGTAAATTCGTTACCACCTGCCCAAATAATATCAAGTACTGGTGTTTCTAAACCTTTAGATTTTACTTCTGATTCTTCATAGCGAAGACCGGCAACAACATTTACAGGCATGCCATTGAATTCATCTTCAAACGTAAATTGAGTATAAACTGAAGTTACTACTTCGTTTACACGAGCGTCAGAGTCTGTATTACCTGCCCAGAATTTACCTGTGCCATCGGCATTTTGGAATTCAGGACCCCAAGATTCGTTGAAACAACATTGGGCAAACGTATCTACAATGGTTTCATAACCATTTAAGATGTAGTCAAAATCTGCTGTGTAGTATGAATCAACAGCGATATCACCACTATTGCCAAATGCGTCTAACAAGCCGCTGGTGCTCGCTGTTTCCCACTTGCTGTCATCCCAATATTGAGCAGACCAGTTCCACCAACCCGCAGGTAATAAAC
>JBNKXM010000213.1:0-4446 GCA_050300315.1 Thalassotalea sp.
AGAATCATCATCATGCCACAGAATAAACCGATAATTGTGTAATCTACAGATTCTGATTGACTAAACGCTGTCTCTGACAACAATTCTAAATTGATGATAATTGGGGTGAGCGAGTTAAATTTTATTAAGTAGGTTTTTGTTTGTCCCTCAAGAATGGTTAACGGAAACGCAATGCGGTAACTTGGGTAACTGCGTTGTGACAGAGTGCGTAATGTACCACTGGTTAAATGACTAACAGGCAGATTGTTATCAAGCTCATAAAAATCGACATAGTCGATTGCGTTAAACTTATTTTTTAGTAACCAATTAGTGATGTTGGAAGCGTTTGTAATCGATAATTTTACCCAAAACGTTGAATGAGAGAATCCTTTGCTCGCTGGACTATCACTAACTGGAATAAAATTATGACTAAACTCTGGAGCAGAAATCTGTTCAACGGTTAACAGTGAATGCGTGTCTTCATAAATTGCGATGTAAGGCGTAATAGAAAGAGCATTTGTGTTTGGCTTTAGTGTCAGAATTTTTTCTGCAAAACAGAGTTCACTGAACAATAGAAATACTATTAGCCAAGATAATTTATTAAACACAATTAGTCTTCCATGTTCTTATTGCTGTGATAATAACCACTCCGACAACTGGTTATAAGACAGGGGCTTAGAAAAGTAATAGCCTTGTGCCAGATCGCATTCTAAGCGTCTTAATTCATCTAATATCTCTTTTGTTTCTACCCCTTCGGCAAGGGTTTTCATATTGAGCATTTTTCCCAGCATGATACAGATATTAACTATCACCATAGCTTCTTTATCGACTAACATCTTGGAGGTAAAAGCTCTATCGATTTTAAGTTCATTAAAAGGTGCTTGATAGAGTTGCTGGAGTGACGAATATCCGGTACCAAAATCATCAATTGAGAGCAGGAAATTTTTCATCCGTAATCGATTAAGAACATCCAACGAAGAGGTTAACTCACCCATAACGGCACTTTCAGTGAGTTCTAAAGTAATGCTATTAGCAGGAATATCATTTTCATCTGTGATGTTTTTTAATAATTCGGGAAACGCCAACGAAATAATGTTATCTGAGGTGACGTTTACCGAAAGTTTTAAATGTGGGTGGTTAAGTTTTAATTGCTTTAAATCTTCGCAAGCAAGTTGCAAAACATTGCTCGTTAACTGATCGATAAGCTCAAAGTTTTCGATAAGCGATATAAATTTATCAGGAAAAATGAGCCCTAGATGAGGGTGATGCCAGCGTACTAATGCCTCGATACTTTTTACTTTCGTCGTGCGAATATCAATTTGCGGCTGATAGTGAAGAATAAATTCATGGTTATCTAATGCGCGTTGTAGCTCTTGTTTGGTAAAAGTGACATTTTCTCCTGGTATAAACGCTTTTTGAGAAAAGCAGGTTTCGATATTATCGAGAATAGCAACAAAACTTTTGATCTCAAACGGTTTAGTCAGCGTAGCAATAACCGGCATATTGTGCGCTTCAGCTAATTGCTGTGCAGAATGCAATACTTTGTTATCAAAGCCGCTAATTAATATTAGCGGACAATAGCATTGGCGCTTAGCTAGGGCTCTGATCACTTCGATACCGTCAATATCAGGCAAGACAAGATCCAACACCAAAATCGTGTGTTGAGAAATGTCATTTTCTAAAAAGGATACGGCGTTAGTCGAATATTCCACTTGCCAGCCTTCATTTTGCGCTACAAGACAGAGTAGTTCTGCATATTGAAGGTCATCATCCAGGATGAATATAGTATAATTTTCAGGCATTCAATTGTGTTATTAACGATTTAAAAAAGTTAATTTAACTATAGAACAATATAGTCAAAAGGAAATGTCTTGCTAAATTTATTAAATGAAATGAGTAAATTAGCGCGCATTTTGTATACGAATAATCATTGTTTTGTTGTGGTTAATTATCTTGATAAAACATGATTTTATGAGAGTAAGGTTTGGGTTAATTTTTGGGAACTTCAATGATAACTCATTTGATAGTGAATCATATTTTATCAAAAATGAATTACCCGTCACAGCATTAAAGCCGACCAGTAGCTTTTAACCTGTTTAAAACCCGTTGATGATAATGTCTGGCGAGCCATGGTCTGATCACAGGTAAAGAGATAATCCACGCAAGTGGTTTTAATAACCAAACGCGTGACATTAAGTTAATATAGGCGTCAATTTCTGAGCAAACGCTGCCGTCTTCAAGCTGAACATGAAGTTCAGTTAATGCCATATAGGGATCAATACCCAAGGCGAGTAATTTCTCGTCTTGATTGGTAATATCGAACCAAACCACCGATTTTCCACCTGTACCTGCGAGTTTTTCATATAAACGCCGATCTTTGACACATCTTGGGCAACTAGCATCGTAAAACACGGTAATCTTCTTTGTAGCCACTGCTCAATATCCGTTAGCTTCTTAAGATAATAACAGTATAGCTAAGCAGAGCACTGATGGTTGACAATGAAAATCAAAGCTAATAATGAGCTAGAACTATCTTAATTTTTGGCACAAAAAAAGACGCTAAAAAGCGTCTTTAATCTAGAAGGTGGTGGAGCTGGCGGGAGTTGAACCCGCGTCCAAAAAACCTACATCCTCGGTACTACATGCTTAGTCGATTATTTATTTAACCAATTAGACGCCAATCGACAGGCTTCGTCATGGTGAGCTTGATACTATTTCGCGGTTCAGCCTCAAGCATGCTTCCCTCGCTAGCCTATTTGGGGTGACCATCGATTCTCAAGACAATAGGCAAGTCTTTAAGGCGATGGCTAGCATTAAGCTGCTAGTGCGAACGTTTCGTCGTTTGCAATTATAGTTTTGCGGCTTTTTACCAGGCCAACCGCCCCTGGGCATGCACCTTGGGTTTCGTGAATCTTGTCGAATCCTGAATCAGCCCCAAAGTTTTATAGGTATTAACCTACGAAGCGCATTGTAACTTGCTATTTGACAATACACAATGCGATAAGTTCTATTCGTTTATTTATTTAAACTCTTATTTTTCATTAAACGGCCTTTATCTACCTGCCATTCTCTGTCTTTGATATCGGCACGTTTGTCGTGATCTTTCTTACCTTTACCTAAATAAAATTCAAGCTTCACCCAGCATTGTTTCCAATACATGGCGGTGGCAATAAGTGAATAGCCATCGCGTTCAACCGAACCCACTAATTTATCTAGCTCTCGTCGATTAAGCAGTAGCCGTCTTGGGCGCACAGGATCACACACTACGTGGCTTGACGCAGCGTTTAGCGGCATAATCTCGGCACCAACAAGAAATGCTTCACGATCTTTGATCATTACATAACAGTCAGAAATATTGACTTTGCCACTGCGAATACTTTTTATTTCCCAACCTTGCAGGCTCATACCCGCTTCATATTTCTCTGAAAGCGTATAGTTATGACGTGCCTTTTTGTTAAGAGCAATGGTATTGCTATTTGATTGTTTAGATTTTTTCTTTGCCATTTTTTTTCCACGATTAACCGCCGCTATTATACGGAGAAATATCACTAATTAAATGACTATTTTAGATTTTTCAAGCTAATGCGTTTTTTGTAACGCTTTGGTATGATATCGCTATTGTAATAGGGGAGTTAAATGCCGAATATCAGTCGCAACGCGTTAGTTATGTTTAGCGTTGAACAAATGTATCAACTCATTAATGATGTGCTTGCTTATCCAGAATTTATTCCAGATTGTGGTGGCAGTAAAATTGTTGAAGAAAACGAGAATGAAGTTACCGCGTCATTGTTAGTATCTAAAGGCGGTTTAATAAAATGGTTTACCACTAAAAACACCTTAGTATCGAATGAAGAAATACAAATGACTTTGGTTGATGGGCCATTTAAGCAGCTTGTTGGTCGTTGGCAATTAACTAAATTGTCGGATGAAGCGTGTAAGATTAGTTTGCATTTAGAATACGAGTTTTCCAGCAAGGTCTTTGATTTAGCGTTTGGTCGGGTATTTAATGGTATTGCCAATAATATGGTACAAGCATTTACACAACGTGCTAAAGAGATTTATGGGGTAAACATTGGATAATTTAATGATGGAACAAGCACAGCAAATACAAATTGAAGTGGTTTATGGTACGCCAACTAAGCAAGAATTGTTAATGATAACCGTTGATGATGGCATTACTATTGAGCAAGCGATCCAACAATCGGGTATCTTGAATAGTTTCCCTGAAATTGATTTATCGATTAACAAAGTTGGGATCTGGAATCGCACCGCCAAGCTTAGTGATAGTGTTAAAGATTTAGATCGTATAGAAATTTATCGACCATTAATTGCCGATCCCAAAGAAGTTCGTCGTCGTCGAGCTGAAAAAGCCAAAGACGAAGGTCGCGCAAATAAAATTACCGGCGGCAGAGTTTAACCTCTGCACACTCTTGATATACAACCCACTCAGTGATGAAAGGCTTTTTC
>JBNKXM010000214.1:0-4445 GCA_050300315.1 Thalassotalea sp.
GAAATTAAACGTTTGCAGACATTATCCAATCAACAGTTAGCGCATGAAATTAGTGGTGCATTTCCTGAACGTTTAGGAGCAATTACTGTCCTGGCTAAGGGGGCATTTCCGTTAACGCGTCGTCATGCTAACCAATATGTACAGCAAAGGGTTGTACTGATAGGAGATGCAGCTCATTCAATTAACCCCATGGCAGGGCAGGGAGTTAATTTAGGCTTTAAAGATGTTAAAGCCCTACAAACGGTTATTGCCTCAGCGATCGGCAACGGGAACAGTTGGCATAGTGAGTCGACGTTAAAGAGTTATGAAGGTTTAAGGCGCAAAGATAATTTAATGATGATGTCGACCATGGATTTACTATACGCAGGGTTTAGTCATCCATCACCGTTGATTAAATCTATACGTAATGCCGGCCTAATGCTAACGAATCGTCTTCCTTGGGTAAAAAATAAAGCATTAGCGTACGCTTGTGGACTGTAAACTAAGCATGACATAGAGTCTAAATATAATGTTTTATTGCTTGGCTTTTTATTAGATTGGTGATGTTTTAATAAAAGGGCCGCATAAAAGGATGCAACCCTTTGTCTTTAAATAAATTACGAATTATTTAGGCGCTTGAACTTTACCTGAGCCAAATACGTCATCTTTACCCGGTTTACCCATGTCTAATGCGAGTTCACGCATTTTTGCTTCAACATGTGCTGGCTTCATTTTACCGCCATTAGCGCCAATAATAAGGGCAGCAACGCCAGCGGCATGAGGGGCTGACATTGAGGTGCCAACTGACCAGAAAAAGCCACCATTGCCTGTACTAAAAACAAAATCAAATACATAGCAAGGACGCGTAATACCAGCAACTGTACAGTTATCTTGTCCGCCTGGTAAAAATGCACTCATGTAGTCACCACCTGGTGCTGCAAAATCAATGGCAGATTGACCAGAGTTTGAATACAGTGCTAAGTGATCGGTATAGGTTGACGGGTCTTTAGCCCACATGCGTGGACCAAGTGCCGATATTGAATTTACTGCAGCTAAGTCTGCCGGTAGTTTTACTAAGTCAGCCGAATGATCTAAATCAGTTGCTTCGTTACCAGCAGAGCCGATAAGAGTTACGCCATGGCTTTTCGCGTAGTTAGCTGCTTTAGCATAAGTGTTGACAAATTGTGCAACACTTGAAGCGCTATACCATTTGATATCATCAGAAGGGTTATAAGGTGTGCCTTCAACATCCACTTTACCATCGTGTTGAATCGATAGTCCTAAACTCATATTGGCAACATCGGCGCCTATGTTTGCTGCATAGACTAATGCTGCCATTGTGCCGTATGAGCTACCAGAGCCTGTATCTGCCGAAAGTGCTTTTAAGATCACCAACTCTGCTTCAGGTGCAACACCGATAGTTCCAAAACCATTATCTGCCGCGGCAATAGTACCAGCAGTGTGCGAGCCATGGTTATAAGTGTCTGGGCCTGCGTAATCCCAAGCTTCACCAGGAACAAAGGAGGCACTTAAAGCGAAATTAATGTTAGGCGCTAAATCAGGGTGGGTTGCATCAGCGCCAGAGTCTATCACTGCTACGCGAACACCAGCGCCGCGGTTGCCAGCATTCCACGCATCTACTGCACCGACAGCGTTGTGACCCCA
Source organism: Thalassotalea sp. (assembly GCA_050300315.1). GTDB lineage: Bacteria > Pseudomonadota > Gammaproteobacteria > Enterobacterales > Alteromonadaceae > JBNKXM01. The sequence goes on from JBNKXM010000214.1 coordinate 1,645, forward strand.
TTGAAGATCAAAAAGGAAATCATCATCGCCACTTGCTGGTGGTTGATTGTAGCTATCGAGAGTGACTGATAATTGGTCAACATCAACAGGTAATGATTGTGATTTTGGTGCAAACATACTTGCATCTGGCATCACAGCTAAACCCGAAGAACGCGCAGATTCAACACTGTCAAAGGCTACTTGGCATACAGCAATTTCTTCAATACAGTCAATTAATGTGCCGCCAGCTTTTGCTACTGCTTTTGCGACTTTAGCTGAGTTGAAATTGCCGCCAACATCATAAATAAAGTTGATTGATTTGGCGCTTACGCCGGCACTAACAGACAAAGCAAGTGCCCCTAATAAAAATGTTTTTTTCATGGTGATTTCCTTCTTTTTTATGTAGTTATTATGATTTTTCTGTTTTTAACGTTGCTGGTTTCCAAAGTAAAAATTCGTCGCCTAGTAAACCTTCATAGTGAATATTAAGTAAGTTTTCTCTGGTTTTAGTGATGGATAACTCGAGCTCTTTATTATTGACTGTGAGGCTAAAGTAGTAGGCGTTTTGCTCTTTACGGATGAAGCGTAAAGGCAAGGCCATCTCTTTCGTATCGAGTTTTACCAAGAACTGATTCGTAGAAATTTTGTAAACAAGTGCCTCATTTATCGTCAATAATTTAGTAAATTGCTTTTCAATGTTAGGATTCCATCGCGGTTGTAACTTAGCAAAGTCACTAGAGGCCGTTTTGTCTAACACCCATAAACCAAGCAGTTCTCTTGGAAACTCATCAGTAGCAGATTTACTAGTGGTGTTTATCACGGCTTGCTCGTTTGATTTGTTAAGCGTCTGTGGCTGGGCGGTGAGCAGTGATGGAAAAAATAATAGAGCAATAGCGACGTTTAATAGAAACTTATGCATTTCGAGATACTCTTGTTGATTTGTAGTAGCGTCATTTCTAGAGTTAAGACATAGTTTGTTGGCGTTTTGAAAAACAATGGCCGGCAAGTTTATCATCGCCAGCCATTTATTTTTTATGTAGCCATAACTTTAGTTTTCACTAATCGTTGATGTGGGCGCAGCGACCAAAGTCAGCCCCTTTCTTAACGGCAGCAACTACTTGTTTAGGGAAACTAAGCTCTTTGTCTACTCCGTTATCACAAACATAGGCTTTGTTTGCATCAACTTCTATCGATACAGTTAACCCAGCAATGCCAGCCATCATTTCTGAACCATTGGCACTTAAACCAAAAATGTTGTCAGTCATTAAGCCTTTCGCTTCGGTAACGCCTTGCTTATTAAAGAAGTCACGTGTTGTCATCCAACCGATTCCTTCTAAATAAATTGATCCTTGGTGACCACCGCCTAGCAAACTTCCTGTTCGGGCAGTGATCATAGATAAGTCTTCAGACGCATCTAATACTGTTGCTTCTGCGTATCTTGCAACATTATTCCATACGAATTCTGCGCCAAATCGACCACATAATTCACCATAGAAAAAGTGATTGTATGGAATATCAGTACAGTATTCTAAGCCACCAATGCTGGTTAACTCATTAGTGTTAGTATTCCATATTTGTACGCCTTCTTTACGTGTACCAAATGCAACGTTTTCACCATCGGTTGAGATAACACTACTGTTACGAGCGCCAAATTCTTTACCGATATCATGTAACTTTTCGTCAACCCAAGCGACTTGGTCGAAGCCATTCGTCATACCAGTGATCACTTTACCATTGCCTGATACACGGTCTGCGCGGATCCAAGCTGTTTTTCTGCTTATGGTTTCATTGTCATCTTCCATAATAACGATATCAAAACCTGAGCCATAACTTCTTGGTGATATCATCAGTTTATCAAGTAGCGGACGAGACTTACCATCTTGTGTATTCCAAATTGTCGGGATTGCGTATGAGAAGTGGCCTTCTCCATCAGCACAGGTATTTCCACCGGCATTTGGTAGTCGAGTTGTACCTACAACAACCTGACCCGAATCATCCATATCCCAAACAGCATTTGAGCTGTCACCTTGTTGACTTGATAGATAACATGTATTGCCAGTTATATCTTCTAGCGCCGAAAGCTTACCCGAACGAACATCCCAAACAGCTGCTTGTTTGATACCATTGCCATTAAAGTCAGCGGTAACTGCTGCTTTGGTTGCCGTTTTGTTCATCGCCGTATTGGTAGAGCTTAATATTGCTAAGCCATCTGGGCTTACTAATGTGTTAAAAGAATTATGTACACTGTCGTAAATGAAAGGAATGCCAGATTGCGTTGTACCTAACGCTTTCTTACCATTTTTCGCATGATCAATAACAAATGCGGCAACAAGTGGCGTGTATTGAATACCGTCTAAGTAACCATTAAAGTGCATTTCTACTTCTTTAGTCTCGCCACCAGCGACAACGATTTCTGTCATTGCACAAGCATTGTCTTCAGCAGGATTTGCACTTTCACCTTCGTTCCAATATTCAGGCTCAGAAAGAATACTTGTTTGTTGAGTAGGATAACCACCGGCATTTATTTCTTGTGTGTATAATGCGTATCGGGCACCAGGTGTTAAGCCGTTAATGGTAAATGAACCATCAGGACCAATTAACCCTTGGGTCATATTACCTGATTGCTGGGTAATAACGTCTTCATAAGGGTTATCAAGGTTACGAACGATCATGTTAATACCTGAGTATTCAACGCCTTCTTTAGTAAATAACTTACCTTTAATACTACCGTATTTAGTTTTGTAATCTGCTGTAGGGTATAAATCAGAAATATTAACAACATCATCTTGAATATTAACCGTGTGTTGTGCATAACCGGCATC
>JBNKXM010000215.1:0-4410 GCA_050300315.1 Thalassotalea sp.
GCATTACTACAGGCTGCACAACAGAAAAAGCGTGTTGTTCCAGCCGATCTGTCGGTCATTGGCTTTGATAATGTTGTGTTTGCATCTCATTTATATCCTAAATTAACCACGGTAGAAAACCCTGTTCATGAAATGGGAAAAATGGCCGCAAAGTTAGTGCTAAAAGAAGTTTATCAGCAACAGCATGATATTCAGTTGTTATTTCAACCTTCACTAATCGTCCGAGATTCTGTTTCGACCTTAGCGCCAGTAAATATCGACTAAGATATGATTTCCTTATATTTATCAAACATTAGTTAACATTAGCATAGCCAGATTGAGAAAAAATATTACACTTGTGTTATTTATAAAATGAATTAAAACACCTAATATCTTTGCTATCTAAAATAATGTTTTCTTCAATTGGATGGCTATGAATCAATTATTTCCAGAAATACAACCGTATCACAGCGAGTTATTAGCGGTTGACGCGTTACACCAGTTATATATTGAACAGTGCGGTGATCCACATGGGCAACCCGTGTTATTTATTCATGGTGGTCCAGGAGCCGGCTGTTCTGAAAACGATCGTCGTTTTTTTGATCCGCAAAAATATCGCATCATTTTGTTTGATCAACGTGGGTGTGGACGTTCGAAACCCTTTGGCAGTCTAGAAAATAATGAAACTCAGTATTTAGTCGCAGATATTGAAAAGATCAGACAACATTTAGCGATCGACAAATGGCATGTGTTCGGTGGCTCGTGGGGATCAACACTTTCGTTAGTTTATGCGCAAAGCTATCCTGAAAATGTATTGAGTTTAGTGTTACGAGGCATATTCCTTGGTCGACCAGAAGATACCCAATGGACATTTGAAAGCGGTGGCGGTACACGAATATTTGCCGATTACTGGCAAGAATATTTAGCGTGTTTACCTGATGGAGAACGTCAGCAGAGTGTTAAAGCCGCATATGACATTATGATAGGTGACGACAAAGCATTAGCGGAAAAAGTAGCGCAGGCTTGGGCTAAATGGGAGATCCGTTGTTGTACGCTGGAGCCCAATGAAGCATTTGTTGAAGCGTTAACAGGTGACGATAATTGTTGGACGTTATCGCGTCATGAAGCCCATTATATGGTGCATGATTGTTTTTTAACTGAAAATCAAATATTAGCCAATTGTGACAAAATACAAGAGATCCCTACGGTTATCGTTCATGGCCGTTATGACATTGTCTGCCCGTTCGACAATGCTTGGTTGCTTCATCAACAATTACCGCAATCATCATTAGTGATCAGTAAGACAGCAGGGCACGCCTCGATCGAACCTGAAACAACACATCATCTTATCAATGCTACCAATCAAATGGCTAGCCGCTAATTGTTTGTTTTAAAAATTGATTCGGCGAAATGCCCATCTGTTTTTTAAACATATAAATAAACGCAGAACTTGATTCGTAACCTAGCAGAGTGGCGATATTACTAACACTATCGCCACTTACTAAATGTTTTACGGCAATTTGAATATTTAACCGTTGACGCCATTCGCTATAGGTAATGCCGGTTTCTTTTTTAAATAGCCGTGTTAATGTACGAGATGACGCATTGACAAATTTGCCCCAAGAGATCAAATCGCTTTTTAACGACGGATGCTTAAGTAGTTTGTCGGTGATGCTGACTAGGCGGCTATCTTGTGGGTAAGGTAAAAAGATGTCTAATGGCGGGGCTTCACTGAGGTAATCTCTGAGCAAGCGCAATAATCGTCCGTGCCGACCTTGCCAAGCCTCTTCATTGTTAATAGATGTTGTTTCACTGAGCAGTGCCTGTAATGTTTTGCCTGCCGATACAATTTGTGTGTGAGTAGGCAATGAACTTGCCTGTTGTTGATCGAAGTAAAAGATTGTCAGTTCTACGGCTGTTTTTGCCAAAAGTTCATGCAAGGTTTGCTCTGGAATAATGATAACTTGGTTCGCAGGAACAAAGTAACGCCCGTGTTGGTTGACAACCGATAGCAAGCCGCTCTTGACAAAAATTGCTTGTGTTAACGGATGTTGGTAATGGTTAACCCCTGCCAAAGCAGGAATTTTTCGATGAAAGACCGAGATAGGCTTAGTGTTATTTGGTGTTGTTGCACTTGTCATTTTTTCTATCTTTTTTAACTATAACAACAGAACATGACATAGAGTGTTGATGAGAATAGAAAAAATATCAAGTAAAGTCTGTGTTAGCTTAATGAGTGCGAGATTTTTGCTAGCAACGGTTGATTAACGCGTAATATGATAACGTCAGCGTAAAAGATTAAAAATTAATTGTATTTTGTATGCAATAATCTCTAAACTTGTTGCCTCTAATATTAAAAATAAAACTAATATACTCATAGGGAAATCAAATGAGAAAACTACTCACCCTTGGTTGTTTGCTTGCTAGTCCGTTGGTTTTAGCCGACGGCACAACCCGTTATCAGGTATCGTTTGATAACGCGGTGCATCACGAAGCGAGAATTTCTGCGACTTTTTCGGCAATTGAAGACCAAGTGCTGGAAGTTCAAATGAGTCGCTCATCGCCTGGTAGATATGCGCTACATGAGTTTGCAAAAAATATTTACAATGTATCGGCGGTGAACAGTGTTGGTCAACCGCTTGAAGTTACCCGCGCTAATCCTTATCAATGGCTTATTGCTGGTCACGATGGTGAAGTAACCGTTACTTACACTCTATTTGGTGATCGTGCAGACGGTACCTATGCTCAAATCGACAGAACCCATGCACATTTAAATATGCCAGCGACATTTCTGTGGGCGAGCCACCATGAGCAACGCCCCATTGAAGTTGAATTTAGGCCGTTTGATCCTAGCTGGAAGGTTGCAACCCAACTGATCAAAGGCCAAGATAAATATCACTTTAGTGCGCCCAATTTAGACTATTTTTTCGATAGCCCGACTGAGCTTAGTGATCATCAAGTGCGTTCTTGGCAAGTAGAATCACACGGTAAAACACAAACCATTCATTTAGCGGTTCATCACGATGGCTTAGACGAAGATCTTGATAAATATACCGAAATGGCGAAAGCCGTTGTAGCACAAGAGATCAAGGTCTTTGGTGAGTTACCTCAATTTGATCACGGTGAGTATACCTTTATTGCTTGTTACTTACCGCATGTTAACGGTGACGGTATGGAACACCGAAATTCTACTGTTTTAACCAATACATCGTCGCTTGATGAAGGTGAATATAAGCAATTGAGTACATTAGCCCATGAATTTTTTCATGCCTGGAATGTTGAGCGTATTCGCCCTAAGGAATTAGAACCGTTTAATTTTTCTGGTGCGAATATGACACCAAGCTTATGGTTAGCTGAAGGCTTTACCAGCTATTATGATAGATTAATCGTCCGTCGGGCCAACGAATGGACGCATGATGAGTTTTTTGATCACTTAGCAACGATAGTTAACCAAGCTTATAATGCGCGCGGGCGACTATATTTCACACCAGAAGGTGCGAGTCAGTTGGCAACCTTTACCGATGCAGGCACCTCAATTGATCGTACGAATTTTAAGAATATCTTTTTTAGTTATTACCCTTATGGTCGTGCCATGGGGCTTGCGTTAGACTTATCGATTCGTCATCAATTCCCTGGTAAATCACTTGACGATTTTATGCGTCAAATGTGGCTAGATTTTGGTAAAACAGAGCAAGCGTATTCACGAGAAGACATAAAGCAAACGTTAGCGAAAGTTACCGGAGACCAAAGATTTGCTGACAAATTTTTTGCGGAATATATTTATGGTCAAACTAAACCTGATTTTTCTTCGTTACTAGCCGCTGCGGGCTTAACGCTGGTTGTTAAAGATGAAGACAGTGCATATTTAGGTAAATTGTCATTTAATTTTGACGGCAAAGCGGCAATGGTCAGTAACCAAATCCTAGTGGATAGTCCGTTGTATAAAGCGGGTATTGAACGCGGTGATCAAATTGTCAAATTAGGTCGTAGAGCAATACGCTCTCAAGCACTGTGGGAAAATGCACTCGCGCAATTTAAGCCGGGTGAAACAACGACGATTGAATATATTCAACGTGGCGTGACCGTGAAGGAAAAAATCACTTTTATTAATGATCCGTCATTTAAAGTGGTTAAACTTTCGGATGACGAAATCACCACAGAGCAACAAGCGTTTTTAACCAGTTGGCTGGGAAAAGACAGTGAACAGCAAAACGCTAGTGAATAATAGCTGGCGGGTTTCACCATAGACAGCAACAAGCTAAAGGACTTAATCGCCTAAGTATTAAGTCCTTGATTATTAACCGACTGACTTTAAGGAATAATGGTGTCGTTTAGTCAACAGCAAATCGAATCACTCACCTTTAACTTACGACAAGCGTTAGGAGATAACATTACATGGCGTTATGAGCCTCGTTTGAATGTTATGCTTAG
>JBNKXM010000216.1:0-4408 GCA_050300315.1 Thalassotalea sp.
AAATCTTACTACTTTTAGTTAATAGAACTCCAGTAAAAATTCGCATTGACGTAAGTATTTATTAACGATTTTTTAACAGTAAGAATAAGCATCAAACTAATGTTACCTCTGTTATTGTCAGCAAAGCTTGACTTCATCCGCTCGAACAATATCAGTGCAACGCTTGCGATCAACTGACTTCAAAGGTATAACTGGCGCTGACAAATTATAAATTGTGCCGAATTCGAACACCTTTTTCTTATTCACTTCAATAAAAAAATAACAACAATCAAGCGTAGATCAGCACAGCATTGGAAGGAAAATTATTTATGACAACGCAATCAGATACCGCGTTTTTTGGTCATCCAGAAGGCCTTAAGACACTCTTTTTTACTGAAATGTGGGAACGCATGAGTTACTACGGCATGAGAATGTTATTAGTACTATTTATGACCGCCACATTACAAGAAGGAGGCTTAGCGTTAACCGTAGCCTCTGCAGCCGCGATTTACGGTTTATATACAGGTAGCGTCTATTTTATGGGCTTACCTGGCGGCTGGATTTCAGACCGTCTATTAGGTGGCCAAAAAGCCGTATGGTATGGCGCGTTTATTATTATGTGTGGCCACATAGTGCTAGCTATTCCAAATGATAAAACGTTCTTTATCGGTTTGATCTTAGTGGTATTAGGTACTGGCTTACTCAAACCTAATATTGGCGCTATGGTCGGTCAGCTCTACTCAGATAAAGATGCTCGTCGTGATAGTGGTTACGCGATTTACTATATGGGCATTAACTTAGGTTCATTTATTGGTTATCTTATTTGTGGCTATTTACAAACAGAATTCGGTTGGCACGTTGCATTTGGCGCCGCAGCAGTTGGTATGGCAGCGGGACTTATTCAATATAAAATGACCACTAAAAATTTAGAAGGCGTTGGTTCAAAGCCTGAGTCGCCATTATCAGAAAGCAAAACAAAACTTAGCTGGCTGATTATTTTTTCAGGCTTAGCAATCATTGCCATCGTAACTTACTTAGCCCTAGCAGGTGTAATGACAATTAATCCGGTGATAGTTGCACAAAACACCGCGATAATTTTTACCATAATCTTTTTTGTGTATTATCTGGCGATTTATTTAACGGGAAATTTAACAAGCAATGAAAAGAAACGCTTAGCGGCGTTATTGTTAGTGTGTATTGCTTCTGCGTGTTTTTGGTCTGGCTTTGAACAAGCAGGTTCATCACTTAATTTATTTGCCCGAGACTATACCGACCGTTTAATTGGTAGCTTTGAAATTCCAACAGGCTGGTTCCAGTTTTCAAACTCAATGTTTATCGTCTTACTTTCACCATTTTTTGCTGCGTTTTGGATTAAACTCGGTCAACGATTAGTAAGCCCCTCTTACGGCATTAAATGTGCAGTTGGCTTAATGATCATGGCCAGTGGATTTATTGTGATGTATTTTGCTGCTCAATATGCCGCATCGGGTTTAAAAGTTGCGCCTTATTGGTTAGTTGCTACTTACTTCTTACATACTGTAGGTGAATTATGCTTAAGTCCTGTTGCACTGAGTGCGGTCAGTAAACTTTCTCCTCGTCGTTTTGCTGGGCAAATGATGGGGGTGTTTGTACTTACTTACTCTATCGGTAACATTATTTCTGGCTTACTTGCTGGTAACTTCGATCCAAACAATGTCGAACAGATGCCATCGTTGTATTTGCAAATTAGCTTATTTAGTATTGGCATAGGCATTATCATTTTATTATTGAGCCTCAAATCTAAATTTTGGGAAAGTTTAGCTGAACAAGAAGATGAGCAACAGCCCATCGCAGCAACAGCTACCGCATAACAAGGCTTAACGAAAACGGTGAATATACTTATTCACCGTTTTTTATTTAATCGAAAGTTCAAATGACAACTATACAAGCACCTACACAAGCAAATAGAACATCAATAAGAGCCAGCATTCGTGCCAAACGAAAAGCGTTAACTCCAAACGATCAGCAACAGAGTTCACAGTTATTACTTGAGCGTCTCACTGCACTAGCTTTACTTAACAAAGCACGGCATGTTGCAGTCTATCTTACCAATGACGGTGAACCTAATTTACAACCTTTTATCCACTGGTGTTGGCAACATAACATCAACACTTACCTCCCTGTTATCCACCCTTTTAGTAAAGGCAATTTATTGTTTCTTCATTATCATAATAAAAGTGAGATGGTGCATAACCAATACAAGATCCTAGAGCCTAAACTCAATGTCAATGAAGTGCTTGCAAATCAACAGCTAGACATCATATTTACCCCGTTAGTCGCGTTTGACAGCCAGGGTAATCGTTTAGGGATGGGCGGTGGTTATTACGATCGAACACTCGCTGCTTGGTATCATCATAAAGACAAAGTCAACAAACCATTCCCGATTGGCATCGCCCACGACTGCCAACAGGTTGAAAAAATTCCACAAGAGAGCTGGGATATTCCCATTCCTGAAATTATTACCCCAAGTAAGCATTTTATTTTTTAAGCCTGTAGCTCGAATCATTGATACTATCCTGTTTTCTAGGCTGTTATAATAACGGCAAAACACTATCTAGGAACTCATATGACTCAAGATGAAATGAAAAAAGCTGCCGCGATAAAAGCGTTAGAGTTTGTTCAACAAGACACCATAGTCGGTGTTGGTACCGGTTCAACCGTTAATCATTTTATCGATGCACTGGCTACCATGAAAAATAACATTGTTGGTGCAGTATCAAGTTCAGAAGAATCAACAAAGCGACTGCAAGCACATGGTATTGAAGTATTTGATTTAAATAATGTCGACCAAATTGATGTTTATATCGATGGCGCAGATGAAATTACTGAGCATATGCAAATGATCAAAGGTGGCGGTGCGGCTTTAACCCGAGAAAAAATCGTTGCCGCAGTTGCGAAAACCTTTATTTGTATATGTGACGAAAGTAAACAAGTACCGATTTTAGGTAAATTTCCTTTACCCGTTGAAGTGATCCCGATGGCGCGCAGTTATGTTGCCCGAGAGCTCGTTAAACTCGGTGGTGATCCAGAATATCGTCAAGGCGTGATCACTGACAATGGCAACGTCATTCTCGATGTGCATAACTTAGAGATAATCGATCCAAAGGGCCTAGAAAATAGTATCAATAGCATAGTAGGCGTTGTTACTAATGGGCTGTTTGCCAATCGCGGTGCTGATATCTTGATATTAGGAACAGCAAACGGCGCTAAAATAGTAAAATAACACTTTAGAGTTTATGCACTATATGATAGTTTATGGCTAAATTTGGATATCTAGCCATCTAAACACATATTATTGAGAGCGGTTACCATCATGAGTAATAATTCATTAGCAAAAGAAAAAATTAAGATCTTATTGTTAGAAGGTGTTCATCAAAGCGCCTTAGAAGAGCTTAAAACTCAAGGTTATAGCAACATTGAGTATCTTAAAACCTCACTAGCTGAAGACGAATTGATCGAGAAAATTGCAGACGTTCATTTTATTGGTATCCGTTCACGCACTATGCTCAATGATCATGTGTTAAGCCATGCGAAAAAACTCGCCGCAATAGGCTGTTTTTGCATTGGCACAAACCAAGTAGATATCAAATCAGCGCAAAAACGCGGTATTCCAGTGTTTAACGCCCCGTTTTCTAACACCCGTTCAGTCGCTGAATTGGTGATTGGTGAATTATTATTATTGCTTCGCGGCATTCCAGAAAAAAGTGCGCAAGCACATCGCGGCGAATGGAATAAATCAGCAACAGGTTCAGTTGAAGCTAGAGGAAAAACCTTAGGTATTATTGGCTATGGTCACATTGGCATGCAACTTGGTATTCTAGCGGAAACCATAGGTATGAAAGTAAGGTTCTATGATATCGAAACTAAATTACCTCTAGGTAATGCGAGCCAAGCAACAACCATCACTGAATTGTTAAAAGAATCAGACGTCATTAGTTTACACGTTCCGGAAACTCCGCAAACTCAAAATATGATGGGTGCTGCCGAGTTTGACGTGATGAAAGATGGTGTAATTTTTATCAATGCATCTCGTGGTACTGTAGTCGATATTGATGCATTATCAGAAGCGTTAACCAGTAAAAAAGTGGCTGGTGCTGCGATTGATGTTTTCCCTGTTGAGCCAAAAGGTAATGATGAAGAGTTCGTGTCTCCATTGCGTGCTTTTGACAATGTTATTTTGACGCCACATATTGGTGGTAGTACCAAAGAAGCGCAAGAAAATATTGGTTTAGAAGTCGCCAGTAAACTGGCTAAATATTCGGATAATGGCTCAACGCTATCTGCGGTTAACTTCCCAGAAGTGTCGCTTCCAAGCCATATCGGTGCCAGCAGATTATTGCACATTCACCAAAACCAGCCGGGTATTTTAACCAAAATTAACCAAGCGTTT
>JBNKXM010000217.1:0-4403 GCA_050300315.1 Thalassotalea sp.
ATGACAAACACAGAGCATAGCGTATCCACGCTTGTGATACTTGCTGCGGGTCGAGGTACGCGATTTGGTAGCGCGAAACAATTCGCCTTGTTTGGTCGCTACCAAAAAACCTTAATGCAATACAATATTGCCAACGCGATAGCACAAGGTTTTGATACCATTGTTTTTATCACCCAAAGACAACATCACCAGCAGCTGACTGAACTCATTATTGAGCACCTACCCGCTCATATAACCACTCACATTGTTTATCAAGATAATACTCACCTGCCTGCTGGCTGTATAATAGCAAAAAATCGAGATAAACCATTAGGAACCGCCCATGCACTTTGGTGTGCAAAAGCGCTGATTAAAACCAGCTTTGTCGTGATTAACGCCGATGACTATTATGGTGCACAAGCGTTTTCATTAGTAAGAACATACGGTATACCTAACCCAGCTTATATGGTGGCTTATCAAGTAACACGTACTCTGTCAGCAAATGGCGGCGTTAATCGCGGCTTGTGTCAATTATCTAAGGAACACTACTTAGTTGGCGTCGAAGAAATTACGGATATTCGTTATCGAGCGGCTGAACAACTCAGCGGTATTTCGCTCGATCATACTGAAGTAACATTAGCTGATACTGCTCTAGTCTCGATGAATTTTTGGTGTTTTAACCAACAAATTTTTTCCATTATCGAGCACTTATTAGTACAAACGTTTAATCGTGAAGACCTTAGTGAACGTGAGTGCTATCTGCCAGATGCCGTGATGCAGCTTATTCACACCAGTCCTTCTCAGGTAAAGGTTTTAACTTCACAAGACGCATGGTTTGGCGTAACATATGCGGCCGATTCTGCCTTGGTAAACGCGCAATTATCACAGTTAATAGACCAGGGATTATTCACTTCTTTACAACCTTAGGAAGTTGAAAATAACATGTAAATTTAATGGAAGCTGTACTTAATGAAGAAAGTTATCGATAGAGAACAAATAAATAATGCATTAGCATTTTATGGTTGTTCACTCAATAACGCTACGGTAGCTCCGTTAGGTAATGGCCTGATTAATGATACTTATTTAGTGCGCACCATTAATGATAACTTTGTCTTACAGCGCATTAATCACCATGTGTTTAAGCAGCCAGAGCAAGTCATCAATAACGCAGAGTTAATTAATCGTCATCTTCAGCACAAAAAAGAACAAGCAGACTATGCTTTTGAGCCAATGTGGCAAATTGCCACTGACGATGGCTTAGTTATGGTTACTGTCGACGGGTATACATGGCGAGCGATACAATACATCCCAAATTGTTATACTGTTGAAGCGGTCGATACGCCAAATCAAGCAAGACAAGTTGCCAATGCGTTTGGCCAGTTTACTTCGGCGCTCAGTGATTTTCCTGCAGAAAAATTAGCGGAAATTATCCCTAGCTTTCACGATTTATCGTTTCGAATTACACAATTAAAACAAGTGGTTGAACGTAACCCCGTTAATCGTGTAGCGCAATGTCAGCCGTTAATCGATTATTGTTTATCGCAGCAGCATTTTATCGAACACGTTGCTGACTTAGTTAAGACGCTGCCTGTGCATGTCACCCATAACGATACCAAAATTAATAACTTATTATTTAGCAGTGCCAGCCAATCGCCGATCGCCGTGATTGACTTAGATACGTGTATGCCTGGGTTTATCATGCATGATTTTGGCGACATGGTGAGAACCTGTTGTTCCAATTTACCTGAAGATGGTACGGCATTAGATGAGATGTCGATAAGACTCGATATTTTTGCAGCATTAGCTCAAGGTTATATTGAAAGCTTTGCCGGTAAAATGACAGCGCTTGAACAGCAAAGTTTAGTTACCGGTGCACAATTACTACCTTTTATGATTGGTGTGCGTTTTTTAACTGACTTTATCGACGGTGATAATTATTTTCATATTAATCGCCCAGCGCATAACTTTGAACGAGCTGCTAATCAATTACAACTGTTTAAGAAGTTACGAGAAGTCGAAGCGCAATTAACTGAAATAGTAAATACCCCTCAGAAATAAGTTTAATTTAACAATAAGTTAACAAAAAAATCGAGTTCATTTTACAAACCTTGATCCGATAAAAATAATAACAAAATAAGCGCTAGCTTTGCGCTGAAATTAAATGCTAATCTTAATCTGTCAATAAGCATAGTTGTTGATAAAAATGCTCAACTAACGAGCATTACTAGGATAGCGCGTCAATAAGGAGTGTTGGTTTACTAAGTCTTTAATTGAGGAATATATATGAAATTAAGCGTTAAAGCAGGCGCACTCGTTGCGCTAATTTTAGTTTCATTCTTAATGTTGATGATCGTTGGACTCACCACCTTGCGCATTGCAAGCAGCGACGACAACAAAGCACGTGTCGAACAACTGTTCAAATCTACTTATAATATTATTACCGAAATGGAGGCTTATGTCGCCGATGGTAAAATGCCTGAAGCACAAGCAAAAGAGCTAGCGACCCAATTACTCCGCCAAAATAAGTATCACCAATCTGAATATGTTTATGTTGCCGATGAAAACCTTAACTTTGTCGCGACCCCACTCGATCCTCAATTACATGGCACCAGCTTTCATGAATTCAAAGACGGCAAGGGTAATAGTGTTGGTAAACTATTAGAAGCGGCAGTTAAAAGTAATCCAAATGGCATTGCCGAATATCATTGGACACAAAAACAAGCAGATGGCTCTATCGAAGACAAGCTATCAATTGCGCGTAAAACGCCTAAATGGGGTTGGTATGTAGGTACTGGCATTGGTTTTGCGGAAGTTGAGGCGCGATTTTGGGCGAGTGCGAAATGGCAAGTAGTGATCTGTTTAGTGCTTACCGCAGGGTTAGCCTTGCTATTATTCTGGTCAACACGCAAGTTGCTTGATGATTTAGGCGGCGAGCCCGAACAAGTACTACGTTTAGTGCGTAAAATCGCAGCGGGTGATTTAACTGGGAAAACCACACCTGAGAACTGCGCAGCACGACCAGATTCAATATACGGTTCTATGGTGCAGTTACGCCAATCGATGGCCAATATTATTGGCAGTATCGATAAGTCGGTTGAACAATTGCGCAAAGAAACCCAAGACGCTAACAGCAGAACACAGGAAATTGATCAAACCTTTGATAATCAGCGCACTGAAATTGAAATGGTAGCGACGGCAATGACCCAAATGTCTTCGTCATCGCAAACCGTGGCAGACAGTGCAAGCGCAGCGGCTCAGTCAACCAACGAAGCTGACCAACAAGGCATGAGAGCCCATGAAATTGTCGAATCCGCAGTTACCTCAATCGAAGCACTCGCCAGCCAAATTGATGAAGCCAGTGCGGTGATCACTGAATTAGGTAATGATGTGTCTAATATAGTTTCTGTGCTTAATGTTATTCGCAGTATTGCCGATCAAACCAACTTATTAGCTTTAAACGCCGCGATAGAAGCAGCAAGAGCGGGTGAACAAGGGCGAGGCTTTGCCGTTGTTGCAGATGAAGTACGAAACTTAGCGAAACGCACGCAAGATAGCACCACAGAAATCCAAAGCATGATTGAAAAATTAGAGTCAGGCTCAGTGCGCGGTGTTGCAACCATGGAGCAAAGTAAAGATTCCAGTATTGGTACCGTTAGCCAAACGCAAGAAGCGGCAGAAGCGCTCAATCAAATAGCGCAGGCGCTAAGTGCTATCACAGACATGAATAATCATATAGCCACAGCTGCCGATGAACAAAACAAAGTAGGCGACGATATATCAAGGCGCATCAATATGATTGCCGAAAGTTCACATGACGCGGCCGAGCTTGCCCATTCAGGCAGACATGCAACGCAAACACTTATTCAGTTAACGGACGAATTAGAGCAATTATTAACGCATTTTAGAAAAAATTAATGCCAATGCTCGATAACAAGCCGACTGCCGTTGGCTTGTTATTTCACTTAACAATCAAATAGTTTATCTCTCACTTTAAACGCTGAGTTTGTATTTACTACAAGCTTCGTAACAATATTTTTACAAAACGCCTAAATAAAATACTGCAATTGCAATATTTTTTCATCTGGCTTGCTTTTCTTTTCAGCAATTTTTGCTAGTCTTAGTTTATCTCAGCTGACCTCTGAGATATTGCTAAACAAACGATTCGACTTATTTATGTTAATAAGTAACAGTCAGAAAATGGGTGTTAGTGCGCTTTGAATTTTAAGCATAAATGACGTTTTGTTTTGTATTAAGCAGGCCTTGTTCTCCCCAAGGCCTGCTTTTCCCTTAGAATAACTACCCTATTAAAGCTAGAATAATTTATTCAAGTAGTAACATTTAACTACACAGCTCATCTCAATGCCAATGTGATATTTGATGTAGATCAAGTTTGTATGTAATTGTATTTTTGGTCTTTTTGCTCG
>JBNKXM010000218.1:0-4394 GCA_050300315.1 Thalassotalea sp.
ATTATTCAGCAAACCCTCAGTATGAGACGATTTTATGGTTACATAATAGATATCAGCTAGGTATTTATGACACACACTTGATTTCGACCATTACTTTTCGCTTGGTATAACGCTTGATCAGCAAGCGTTAATTGCTCAGGTAACGACGATGAGTGATTAAAAATCACCCCAATACTCACGGTAAATTCAATCTTATCATTTTGATATTCAACAACTAACTCTGACACCATACGACGAAAATCGTTTAAGCTTTGATAGATATTATCAACATTCTTTCCGTTTAATAGCATGGCAAATTCTTCTCCTCCCATTCGAGCCAATAAACCATTTTTAAAATGTTTTCGTAAAGAATTCGCTAACGTTTTTAACACGCTATCGCCGGCGTCATGCCCGTAAGTATCATTTATCTTTTTAAAATAATCGATATCTAGCATCGCAATACCGTAACTTTCACCTGTAGTAAAAATGTCATTAAGGCGCTTCTGTGCAACATCGAAGAATGAACGGCGATTGGGGAGTTCAGTCAAGTAATCGGTATTAGCTGCTTTTTGGATTTGAGCTATATTGAAAAGATTTTCAATATTTTGAGTCATTCGACAATAAAACTCTTCCGGACAAAACGGTTTACGCAAAAAATCGTCCGCACCATTTTTAATAAAGCGTGCTGAATGCGTACCATTAGACGTGCCTGAAAGACCAATAATTGCTAATTGATCTCTATGGTAATTTTTTCGAATTTCATTCGTTAGTTCGATGCCATCCATACCCGGCATTTCAAGATCTGTGATCACTAACTTAATATTTTGATGCTGGGCCAATAACAACAGTGCACTATGACCATTATCCGCTTCATATACGGTAAAATTTCGCCGTTTTAATAAATCAACGACATGATTTCGTGCTGCCCGAGAATCATCGACCACCAAGACGCCAGTACCGGGATTTGTTATCTGCCAAAATAAAATGCGTTTCAAATACATAAACGCTTGGCTATTTTCCTTTGGTATATAATCAACCACAGGCTGAGCAAGAATTTTTTTGCGAGTGATTTCATCCATTCGCCCCGTCATCACTATGCCGGGAACTCCATGAGAAAGAACTAATGCAATTGCCTCACCGTCTGGAGCATCAGGTAAACCATAATCTATCGTTGCGACAAAATACTCATGGTTTTGCTGAAAAAGCGCTTCAACTTCCGCCAAGCTTGCCGCTATTGTGACCTGATAACCTAATGCTTGACCAATTTTTTCAATGACACTGGCAATTGCTTTGCTGTCTTCAACCACTAACAACTTTTTTGACATTGATTTCACTCATTTTTTATAGTGCCTGTAAATTAGCATAGGCGACTACCAGCCATTTGCTACCAACATCGGCAAAATTTACCTGAATGCGGCTTTGCGCTCCATTTCCTTCGTAATTTAACACTACACCTTCACCAAATTTTTGATGTAGAACGCTTTGCCCTAACTTAAAACCAGAATTTTCAAACGTTTCTAGCGTTATGGTATTAGCAAATCGGCCAGTTGATGCAGGCGAGCAACTTGATTTTGCAATCGAATTTCTTCAACACACTCATTGGGTAGTTCTTTTAAAAAGCGGCTTGGACTATGATATTTTTCCTGACCATATAAACGACGGCTCTCTGCATGACACAAGTATAACTTCTCCATGGCTCGCGTCATGCCGACATAGCACAGTCGACGTTCTTCCTCTAGGCGGCCAATCTCTTCGACCGATTGTTGAGAGGGGAACATGCCTTCTTCAAGCCCAGCAATAAAGACTAATTTAAACTCCAAACCTTTGGCCGAGTGCATCGTCATCAATTGCACGGCAGCTTCATATTCGTCTGCTTGTGACTCACCCGACTCCAACGCCGCATGCGTTAAAAAGCCCGTTAACTGGCTCTGTTCATCAGCAAGTTCAGGATCCATTTCAAACGTCTGACAGGCAGTCACCAATTCATTTAAGTTTTCTATTCGCGCTTCTGCACGCTCACCTTTTTCTGCCTGATACATTGCCTTTAAGCCACTGTGCTGAATAACAAAATTTGCTTGCTGGTCAAGATCTAGATTACAAGAGTCATCTTCGAGTTGATCGATTAAATCGATAAATTGTTGAATAACTTTGGCGCTTCGACCTTTTAATTCTTGCTGAGCCAACATGGTTTGACATGCTTGCCATAAGGTCATATCTAAACTGCGTGCCGCGTCTCGCACCAATGATAATGTAGTGTTGCCGATACCACGCGTTGGGGTGTTAATGATACGTTCAAATGCGGCATCATCATCACGATTATTACTCAAACGTAAATATGCTAACGCATCTTTAATTTCCTGACGTTCAAAGAAACGCAGACCGCCATAAATACGGTATGGCAAATTCGCCTGTAACAATGCTTCTTCCAATAAGCGCGATTGCGCGTTACTGCGGTACAAAATCGCGACATCATCTAATGAATCATCGCTAGAGGCGAGATCGCGCTTACGCCATTCGGTGATCCGACCGGCAATAAATCGCGCCTCATCAATCTCGTTAAATGCGGTATAAACCGAAATTTTCTCGCCGGCATCATCTTGGGTCCATAAATCTTTACCCAGGCGATTGTTATTATTAGCAATGAGCTTATTCGCCGCGTTGAGAATATTGGCGGTAGAACGGTAATTTTGCTCTAAGCGTATGGTTTGTGCGCCATCAAAATCTTTTAAAAATCGTTGAATATTCTCGATTTTAGCACCACGCCAGCCATAGATAGATTGATCGTCATCACCAACTATCATCACCTTACCTTGCTCACGGCCTAACATATTCAACCAGGCATACTGAATCGCGTTAGTGTCTTGGAATTCGTCCACCAAAACATGAGAAAAACGCTGTTGATAATGGCGCAGTAACACAGGGTGATTAAGCCAAAGTTCGTGGGCTCGTAACAGCAACTCAGCAAAATCGACTAAGCCCGCTCTATCACAGGCATCTTGATACGCTTGATAGACCTTAACAAAGGTTTCCTCGGTTTGGTCGTAATGCGTTTCAATGTGTTGAGGCCTTAAGCCCTCATCTTTCTTACCATTGATATACCATTGCATTTGTTTGGCGGGCCAACGCTTTTCATCCAAATTTAACGCTCTGACCACACGCTTAACCAAACGCAATTGATCATCTGAATCTAACACTTGAAACGCTTGTGGTAATTTTGCTTCTTGAAAATGCATGCGCAATAAACGATGCGCTAAGCCGTGAAAGGTACCGATCCACATACCATGAACATTACCGCCAGCAACTTGCTCCACGCGAGAACGCATTTCCGCCGCCGCTTTATTGGTAAAAGTTACCGCTAAAATACTATGTGGCGAAACATGCTCGACCTTCATCAACCATGCTATGCGTTGCACTAAAACACGAGTTTTACCGCTACCTGCACCCGCTAAAACCAACATATTTTGCAAGGGTGCTGCAACAACATCACGTTGCTTATCATTTAAAGAATCTAGCAGTTCGGAAACGTCCATAAGGGATAAAACTCAATGGTTAAAAAGTGAAAAGTATTATAACAAGCGTTGTAATTCGGTAACATCGCTTAGTTCGATATTTGGTAATATGCGCAGTGGTTTGCCAACATCATAAGTGGACACCCACGCCGTTTGGCAACCGTAGCGAATAGCGCCAATCACGTCATTCGCGCCGCAATCACCAACATGAAGCAATTGCGACGGCTGCAAAGAAAACTGTCGACAACTAAGCTCAAACATATCCTTCGCAGGTTTTTGCTTGAGTCCATTACCTGCCTGATAAATTGCTGAAAAGTAGTGCTCAATACCTATCGACTTGGTATCGACATTACCATTACTTATTGCGATAAGCGGCCAACGCTTCCCTAGATCACTCAGTAGCATATGAACTTTTTCAGGTACGGTAAAATTGCTGCGTTGTTTAACGAAATAATCTAGGGCATCCTGCGCCATCGTTTGTGCCTGAAGCGGTGAAAAACCGAGTGACGCTATGCCTAATTGGTAACTCTGCAACCTTAAGGCACCAACATCATGACGCAACTGTGGTGAATGTTGTAAGACTTGCTGGCGAAATTGAAACCAAAAACGATAATCGTATTCTTGCACAGTAGACGATGGCAAATGCTCAGCAAAATATGCCACCATTTTAGCATCGGTGGCCATCATCACCGGATAGTTATGATACAAGGTATCATCTAAATCAAAACTAATGGCCTTAAACGGAGTTAATCGACGGTAAAACTGCATTAGTAATAAATATTAACCAGCAAATAAATGCTGATGTAACAGTTTTGCGACTAATTTTCTAAACTGACTAAGTAATAACGTATCCATGCGCGGGTCAAAATGTTCTGCGTCTTGGCTACTGATGGCTAAGAAGCCTAA
>JBNKXM010000219.1:0-4385 GCA_050300315.1 Thalassotalea sp.
AATCCGCAGGCGCGCGAGATATAGACCGAGCGGGTTTCATAGTCAAAATACAGCGTATCGCGGTTGCCTGTTTCATTTCCATCCGCATCATCGGCCGAATTGCTGAATTAAACAAAATGTTGCTGCAACATTTTGAATTTACCATTTTAAAAAATAAAGCCTACGACAAAGAAACAATACTTAATAACGACTTCGTTGTTATTGATGGTCAAATTCGTGCCACAAACAAGCGCATTTTTATGCGCTCAACCAAAATAATGGAAATGTTTTTGTTGATTGCTGAGCATGAAGAAATCACCGACCTTCACCCAGATACCCTACGTTTAATGCGTAATGCACGTCGTCGTCTGGTCTCCGGTATGCTTGATTATGCAAGATGTCGCGAATTATTTATCGCTATCATTAAACATCCAAGAGGGTTAGGTTTACCATTTACCCTGATGCACCGCCACTCAATTTTAGGGGCTTATTTACCCGCATGGCGAAATATTGTTGGACAAATGCAATTTGATTTATTTCATGCATACTCGGTTGATGAGCACAGCTATCGACTGATCAAGAATTTATACCGCTTTAGTCAGCCTAAATATAACGACGAATTTCCACTGTGTAGCAAAATAGTGCAACGAATTCGTAAACCAGAAGTGCTGTTTTTAGCGGGCATTTTCCACGATATAGCAAAAGGTCGCGGCGGTAATCATGCCGACCTTGGTGCGGTTGATGCGCTAGAGTTTAGTAAAGAGCATCAACTCAATGATCATGACGGACGGATGATTTCTTGGTTAGTAAAATACCATCTGTTGATGTCTATCACTGCACAACGCAGAGACATTTCAGATCCTGAAGTGATAAAAACCTTTGCCAACATAGTGCGAGACGAAGCACATCTCGATTATCTTTATTGTCTGACAGTAGCAGATATGCGCGCCACTAACGAAAGTTTATGGAACAGTTGGAAAGAAAATTTACTGGAAGAATTATATTTTAGTACCAAACGTGCATTTAGACGCGGTTTAGAAAAACCGGTAGATTTACGCTCAAAAATCAGAGAAAACCAGCAGCAAGCACTTGATTTGTTGGTGGAGAAAAACGTTTCCGCTGACGCAGTAAAAACGCTGTGGCGTGAATTTAAAGCGGACTATTTCCTGCGCTATGCGCCAGAGCAAATCGTTTGGCATTGCCAACACATCTTGGCGCATGACCGAAATACACCTATGGTACTGATCAGTCCTAAACCCTATCGAGGTGGCACGGAAGTTTTTGTTTTCACAAAAGATAAGGCCAATATCTTTGCAAATATTGTTTCGCTATTAGGCTCTAAATGCTTTTCTATTCATGATGCGAAAATCATCACCAGTAAAACAGGATATACCGCCAATACCTTTGTTATCCTAGATCAACAAGGCAAAGCAATTAACGACAGCTACCGCGCACTAGAGATAGCGCAATCACTGAGTCAGGTATTAACCAAATCAGAAGTTACTTTCAAATTAAAACCGCCAGCAAAACGCTTTGAGCAGTTTAAAGTACAAACTCAGGTCAGTTTCATTGAAACAAAAACCAGAAGAAGCACCTTACTCGAAATTGTTGCCCTCGACCACCCAGGGCTGTTAGCGCGATTTGCTCGTATTTTCCAAGAATTTAAACTCGGGATCCATTCTGCTAAAATTACCACTTTTGGTGAAAAAGCGGAAGATGTCTTTGTTATTTCAAACAGTGAAGATAAAGCGTTAACACTTGATGAGCAGCAAGCATTAAGCGCCAGATTACGCGATGAAATACCATCGACAATAAAAATTTAATTGACTTTATTTAGGAAAAATCATGTCAGAGTTACAAAACATCATTGAACAAGCGTTTGATAATCGCATGAATATCTCTCCAGCAACCGTTAGCACCGAAGTAAAAAATGCAGTGCTGGACGCATTAGAAGCGTTAAATAATGGCTCTGCACGTGTTGCAGAAAAAATTGCCGGTGAATGGGTTGTTCATCAATGGCTGAAAAAAGCCGTGTTGTTATCATTTCGTATTTGGGACAACGAAGTTATTGACGGCGCTGAAAGTACATTTTTCGATAAAGTACCAATGAAATATAGCGGCTATGACCAAGCGATGTTCGAAGCTG
The DNA here is from genome assembly GCA_050300315.1 of Thalassotalea sp. Classification (GTDB taxonomy): domain Bacteria; phylum Pseudomonadota; class Gammaproteobacteria; order Enterobacterales; family Alteromonadaceae; genus JBNKXM01. The sequence continues at coordinate 2,126 of JBNKXM010000219.1, forward strand.
ATGGTGTGCGTGTTGTTCCCGGCGCATCTGTGCGCACAGGTAGCTATATTGGTAAAAATGTCGTGGTAATGCCAAGTTTCATCAACATTGGCGCGTACGTTGACGAAGGTTGTATGGTTGATGGTTGGGCTACAGTTGGCTCATGTGCACAGATAGGTAAAAACGTTCATCTCTCTGGTGGTGTAGGCATAGGTGGTGTATTAGAGCCACTACAAGCAAACCCGACCATTATTGAAGATAATTGTTTTATTGGTGCCCGCTCAGAAATCGTTGAAGGTGTCATTGTTGAAGAAGGCGCTGTTATTTCAATGGGTGTATACATTGGTCAAAGCACGCGTATTTATGACAGAGAAACCGGTGAAGTGCATTACGGTCGTGTACCTGCGGGCTCTGTTGTTGTTCCTGGGAATTTACCATCAAAATGTGGTCGATACAGTCTATATGCAGCGATCATCGTAAAAAAAGTAGATGCAAAAACACGTGAAAAAGTTGGCATTAACGCGTTACTTCGCTCAGTTTCTGACGAATAACACTTACGTGTTTTAAGCTAAAAACAGCACAATGAGAGTTCATTTTCATAGTGCTGTTTTTTTGACACTTAGATAATAACGCCTTAAACATAATGGTCAAAATTGCTTAAAAAATCATTTTACTCGCCAAAATATTAAAAATAATTACGTCGTATTTTTATACACTTACGTCATTTTATAGTTCAAAAAATTCACTCATTTTTTAATTGGCATAGCCTTTGCGATAACACCAATGTCTTTAATCAATTGTTGTATGTCGTATGAAACTTTTAAATATTATTATCGTTACTTTTTTACTATTAACTACGTTTGCTTGTAGCAGCACTAAAACGGTCAAGGTAGAAAAAAAACCGCTGATTTCCGATCATTACTTAATGATGTCATTACTCAATCGTCCGATGACTGGCGATCAAAAATTGATGTTAGCATTTGCTCAACAACAAGATGAGTATCAACAAGAAGCAATGCCGATATTTGTAAATGCTGTGATGATCACAGGTGAGAAAAGTACGCGTCGAAATCAAAATATTTACACTGACTTAATAGCGAAAGACATTAATGCCATCCGCATAAGTGGTACTTTTTAACCATTTTATTAGTTATCAACAAGCCAAGCGAATTGATTAAAGACTGCTTGCCATTGTTGATCGAATTCTGCGCTAATTGTGATCTCTTTTTTGCTAATCGGATGAACAAAGGAAAGTTCTTTCGCTATCAGCATTAATCGCTTAAAACCAAAATACTGATGAAAAAATGGATTTTGCTTATTATCGCCATAATTAATATCACCAATAATCGGGTGACGTAGATGAGCTAAATGCCGACGAATTTGATGGCGTCTGCCTGTTTCAGGTTGTAATTTGATCAGTGAATATCGCACGCTACTATATTTACCGAGTTCAATTGCTAAACTAGCGGTATGAATCGACTGATAATGTGTGACAGCATGTTGTGGCGCTTTATTTTGACTAACAAACTTATCTCCCAATTTATCTAGCTTTTCTTTTAATGGGTGGTCGATAGTCCCTGCGCCCTCAAGATGGCCTCGGGTTAGCGCATAATAGGTTTTCTTAACTTTTCTCTCACTAAAGTCGCTTCCCATCATACGCGCAACATCTTCAGATAATGCAAATAATAACACACCTGATGTTGGCCTATCGAGTCGATGCAATGGATAAACATACTGCCCAACCATGTCTCTGACTAATTGCAGCGCAAAATAGATTTCATTTTTATCCATAAAACTTCGATGAACGAATAAGCCAGCGGGCTTATCAACCGCCACTAAATAGTCGTCTTGATAAAGTATGGTTAATTGAGGTTTATCTGCAGGTAAAGAGCCGTCTTGCTGTGACAAATCGTTTTCCAACACGCTTATCTCATGTGATATTGGAGTTTGGTCGATATTATCTCTATAATGCCGCCATAATTCGATATTTAATTCATTTATGACAACGATTTCTTCTATTTCTTCATTACTCTCGTTATCTAACTGTCAGTTTAGAGTGTATGATCTTGGCCGAAAAGTAGAAAAGCTTTCCAAAGAGACATTTAAAAAGATTGAGCATTGCCAATTGTCGTATCCAACGCCAATACAAGGTCATGCACAATTAGCTATCGCGTTTTGGCAAAAACAGTCGCCCCAGCCCTACATTTGGTTTATCAAACTTGCATTAGATGAAAGAGGTCTGCTAAACCAAGGTACGAGAAATCATTTTATTGCCATTATT
>JBNKXM010000220.1:0-4367 GCA_050300315.1 Thalassotalea sp.
GGGATGACTGTCATATCCAGGTGGGGAAAGCTATCCGGGTATATCCGCTTAATCTGCTTGCACATAAATTCACTGCGGGCGATCACTCGGTCAGATCGACGAATCGCCCACCATTCAACCGCACCGAGTATCTGGGCAATGGTATTTGCCAAAAGGCTAAGCTTGGCATCACTCACCGCAAGATTTGATAAAAGTCCGGAAATACTCGCTTGGCCTTCAGGGCCTGAAAGCAGCGCATCGCCAAAATTCAGTTCAATCTTAGGTTGAAAGGACAATAACGACAGTAACGCCAATCTAGCCTCAAGCTTTTCAATGACAATATCATCAATTTTTACCGCGCTTAGCTGACTATGCCAGATGGTGCCTGACACTTGGCCAAGTTGAATATTGTTAGCTAGTGGGATTCGTTTGATGACAACACTGGCGGGCATTAACGCAATTAAAAAGAACAAGTAAACGAAAAAAATACTAACAACGATAAACGACTTTTTACTCATTAACCTTTTCCTAATTGCAAACGTTTAACACGCACTTCACCCGCATTATCGGCGCGGGTTAAATCAATGTTTTGCACTTGAATACCTTCTTTGCTTGCCAACTGTTCTAGCCAAGTCAATAACCGAGAAAACGATACATTATCTATCCACACTTGCACATCAGCGCTATCAGGCTGAATACGAGCTATGGTGATATTATTGCTTTTGGCCGAGCGATTGATGATGCTCGACAAACTTCCTGAACTCGCGTGGCTTACATGACCTTTTAACGCATTATACTTTGACGTTTCACTCGTCACCCAAGCTAATAACTCTTGCTGACGAATCAATTTATTTTGACCATTTTCAATATTGTTATTTAACGGTCGCCAAATAGCGTTATATAAAATAAATACCACTAACACCGCAGATAAAGAAGCGACTAACCTTTGCTCACGGGCGTTTAATTGTTGCCACCATGCTTTCATGAGCGTTCTCCTTTATTCGCGGTAATACTCAATGAACCCACCACTTTATCACCTTGATTGTTTTGGGCGCCCTGCGATACTGACAATTGTTGGGCTTCAAGCAACTGTTTAAACTGCTCAAATTGTTGATACCCCTTGGCACTTGCTTGTACTCGTAACTCATTGCGCTTACGGTCAAATTTTAATGAATCTGGTTTTAACGATGGTACCTTAGCAAATGCAGGCTCTACTTGTGCTAACAACGCGAGAAATTCCGCATCGCTGCTTGTGCCACCAACCTCCGCCATTTTACGCTTCAACTGAGAACGAATGGTAGAGATTCTCACTCGTTTGGTATCTGGAAATGTCTTTTTATATTGTGCAATAATTTGCTGTTCTACTGCTGATTGTTGCTGGTTAATTTGCATTAAAGTCACTGACTTAAGTACAACATTTACCAATAACGCAACAAGAGCAAATCCCGCCGCCCAAGCCCAGATTTTCAAGGCAGGTGAGCGAGCAGATTTCACTTTAAATTCACCTTGTAGCAAATTAAAACTCTGTTGCTCAATTTGTCGGGCTAATAAGGCTAATGGCAACTCTTCCGGCTGCGCATTAAGCGTAACTGCTTCATTAGTCGGTGGTAATGCTGAATACGCATCGATGTGAAGATCAGCGTCATTTGGCCAAGTTTGACTGATGCTTGTCCATAAACTGTCATCAATTGCACTACCTTGCCACACACCTTGGCGTAACAACACTTGTTGTTGCAATTGGATTGCTTGCCAATGTGATTCGGCATCTGGCATCAACAATACATCAGGGATCATATGTTTAGTTTCAATGCCTGCTTCGCTTAACCATAAACGCCATTGACGCATTTGCTCGCGCTCGACGATGGCAACAAAACAGTTATCAGCATTATCTGCGTGCTTTAACTCAGCGTAAGCAAAAAACAATTGCTCAACTTCCTGAGCCAAATCATCCTCAAGCATATAAGGAACGGCTAATTGCATTGCTTTTTTCGACTTTGCCGGCACATGCAAGCGCTTTAATGAAACGTCACACGCAGGTACAAGCACAGTAACCTGACGGGTTAACGATTTTTCTTTTAACTGCTCAAGTTGCTGAGCATTTGCCAATTCACCACTGGCAATAATCTCATGTTCAGCCGACGACCAAACCAACCAAGGAATTGTGCTTTCAGCTTGGCTTGCGAGTCGTATTATTAATTGTTCTGCCATTAGTCACGTCCTATAGTGCGGCTAATTACGCTTATTTGATTATTATTGGTTACTTGGAAAACAGTATTTAACTGAAAGTAACTATTATTAAAGCTTGCCGTTGCTCGTAGTTTAAAGTATTCACTGTCAACAACAAACTGCTGTTTTTGCGGATCACTAAGTTTTAATTTACTTACCTCAGGCAAGTCAAAAAATTCTGCGGTGCTTTTAAAACCTTGTGGTGGTCGTGCACTCAATATTTGCTCTGCATCCTCTCGGGGTACTGACAATAATGCTTGCAACAACTGAGGCTGCTCAGTTGAAACTGTATTGATATTTATTTGATGCAAGTTACTGTTCGGGATCACGCAAACATAAGGTTTAATCGCGTTTATCGCCGCCAGTGAAAAGTGTTCTATCACTCGTAACTCATTGACACTGGCCAGATAATAATTCGCGGGTAAATACGCAAACTCTTTTGCAGCATAATCATTATCTTCAGCGCCTCCAGCACTCACTAACAAACTATCATCATCAAGCCAGTCTGTTAACGCATCAGCCATATATTCTGCTTCAAAGCTATCTACACCTTCGGTCTCTAATGCCAAGATAAGTTCTTGAAATGCAGTTTTTGCTGGTAATGATTCTTTTTTATCGTTATCACTATCATCAGCTCTAAGTGCATTTAAATTTAGGCACGCTTGTAAATCTGTGATTTCACCACTAATTTCGCCAAAATCTACTGGATAAGTGGTTTTGCCTCGCGCCCACATTTGCCCTAAATGCGTCTCATCTGGCTCATTCTTAAATGAGGTAATTAATACCCTTTTAGCAAAGGCTTCTGCCCCCATAGCATACCAATAAGCTTGCTGATTAAAACTAATATTGGTGGTGCGCTGCACTTGAAACTGTAGGCGCGCCAACATTTGTGTAGCAATAATTGCGGCTAAGGCAACCACTAACATGACAGTGATCAAAGCGACACCTTGACTTGAATGCTTACTAATCGCTTTCATTAGTTTGCACCTGTCGGCTGTCTAACATTGTTGGTTTGCGACAACGGGCGATCGGCTACGATGAATTCTCTGGTGATCACGCCAAAACCATCGGTTTCAATTGTTAATTCAATCGCTTGCGGTAAAGTTTTCGCTATTTTCTCGGTTTGCCACTTTTTATCGTAAAAATAGCGAATCTCTAGCGATGATACGCCATCAATTAAGGTTCTGACCTTAGGTTTTTCACCGACAACCGCATCAACAAAATTATAATGTAAACGCTCAAGCTTATTATCATTGAGTCGATAAGCAACCGATTGTAAATCGCTGCGTGGGATCAATAATCCGGGGTTTGTCCAACCTGCTCGCACAAACGCTATTGCTTGTTCACTCTGGGAAAAACTGTCAGTGCTTGAATAAATAAAATCAGTTAACGGTGCTTCCCCTTCGATACGGAGCGAACGTTGTGCTATTTGCAAAAAATCGCGCTCAATCACCAACCAAGCCCGCTGGATCTGATTAAGACTTGCCATTTTCTCTTTTGAGCTTTGCTCGCTTCTGGCAACACCATCAAAAATACTAAAACTTGCTAGGCTAATAAACGCAAAAATGGCAACGGCGAGCAGCACCTCAATTAAGGTAAAGCCACTGCTTCTTTCCGGTCTAATTAGCGAAATCATTTAGCCGTCTCGCTTGAAACATATGTTGTCAGGCTAGTAATGGCTAACTCACTTTTTTCATCTAATCGCACTTCAACCGTGACCGCTCGCATTGCATCGTCGGTAGTTTTTAACACTTTTTGAGTCCAAAACCACTCGCGCCCTGCCATTTCGACTTTACCTTTTTTATTATCTTGTGGCGGCCAAGTCTGAGATAAATTTACTTCCACCAATTGATTTGAGGCGACCCATTCGGCAAGCATTTTATTTTCTAGATTATTTAAACTGGTGAAATGAGTATCTGCAGTATTGAGCAAGGCAATGCCCGCCAATGAAAATACTGACAAGGCAAGCAATACTTCTATCAAGGTAAAACCGAGTTGCCTAGGATTAAAACGCACTAGACGCTCCATCAACCTTATCAAATGCTTTGTTTGTCACTGGGCCAGATAAACTAACAGGTGTGGAGTATAAACCCGTGACCGCATACGCAATGTCACGATAGCTGTCACTATTGGGGTTAAATGAAAAAACGGCGCGAAATGGC
>JBNKXM010000221.1:0-4360 GCA_050300315.1 Thalassotalea sp.
GCCATAATTCAAAAGCCAACACGACCTTTGCATTAGCCATAGTTACTCCGCTAACCGCTCTGCAACTCGCATCACTGAACTACGAGAACGTACATTCTCTTCTACTTCTTGCTTAGTCGGTTTTTGCTTACGACCAACTAAGGCTAATTTTTTGCCTTTATTTAATTCTGCTTCACTAATTGGCATACCACGCGGCACTTGCTTGCCTTGTGACTGCTTTTTCATAAACTGTTTTACTAACCTGTCTTCAAGTGAATGGAAGCTGATCACCACTAAGCGCCCACCTTCTTTTAAGACATTTAATGAAGCATTAAGTGCTTTTTCGATCTGCTCTAATTCACTATTGATATAAATACGAATGGCTTGAAAACTGCGGGTTGCCGGATGTTTTTTAATTTCACGCTGAGGTGCCGTTTTTTTAATTAATTCAGCTAACTCACTGGTACGGGTTAAAGGTGATTCATCACGGCTATCAACGATTGCATTAGCGATGCGCCAAGCATGCTTTTCTTCACCAAAGGTTTTCAGTACCCAGCTAATGTCTTCCACATCGGCGTTGGCCAACCACTGTGCGGCCGTAGGGCCTTGAGTGGTATCCATACGCATATCCAAAGGACCATCTTTCATAAAGCTAAAACCACGCTCTGCTTCATCAAGCTGCGGAGAAGACACCCCTAGATCGAGTAAAATACCATCTACTTTCCCTAACAGTTGATGTTTCTCTGCGATGAGCTGAAGATCGGCAAAGCCATGATGTTCGATAGTAAAACGCTGGTCATCGGCAAACTTTTTCGCCGCTTCAATCGCGCTTGGATCTCTGTCGATGGCAATAAGACGCCCTTGTTTAGAGAGCTTAGATAAAATAAGTCCCGAGTGGCCGCCGCGACCAAAGGTACAGTCGATATAAATACCGTCTTCTTTTATCGCGAGTCCTGATATTGCTTCGTCAAGCAACACAGAAATGTGAGACTTATCTGTTTGCATTTTTATAAACGCCGTTTTAGTTGTAATTCTATTTGTTATAAAGACAGATCAAGTAATCGTTCTGTTAATTCAATTTCACCAGACTGTATTTTCGCTATGCCTTGCAGCATCTGTTCTTGCCAAGCTTGTTCGCTCCAAATTTCAAACTTTTTCAGCTGACCAACTAACATGATGTTTTTTTCTAGACTTGCATGATTGCGCAACGGACCATTAATTAATAAGCGACCACTCTTATCAATCTCACAATCCGACGCATTACCTAGCAACACTTGCTGTAGTAATCGCTCTTGTGGATTCATGCTAGACAAACTACACAGTTTTAATTCTATTTCTTCCCATTCAGGAAGCGGATAAAGCAGTAAACAAGGATGTTGGATATCAACGGTACACACCATTTTTCCTTGGCAATCAGCAAATAGCTCGTCGCGATACCTAGTTGGTATCGTGATCCGATTCTTACTATCTAACGTAATTGCGCTGGTGCCTCTAAACATAACCTTATTTTTATTTTCGGGATCTACCTCGATCCACTTTTTCCCACTTTTCTCCACATTGATACAGTTTAGTGAGTAAAGTAAAGTTATGTCAAGCAAAGATTCGTTATTTTGATCGCCGCGATCACTAATAAAATTAAGGGCTATAAGGAAGTTGATGTTTTTGTGGGATTTTGTGGATCTGGGTCCCTAAAAATGGCAAAAAATTATTTTTCTCTTGCTGTTTTACCCGATTTTTTGCGGATTTTACTCGCAAAAGTGGCAGTAGAGAAGTGCCAAATGGTTACCGGCTCATCCACGCGCAATCTTTAGCGTCAATTGACACAAATTGCTCTCGATGAATTACTAAAAAACTCACCATTGCCATAATAATCATTGATTGTCTCACAGCAAATACAATGATGATTTGTCCGACCGCGACATCCTATTGAATTATACTCTGCTTAACAAGGTGAAAAGTCTTTATTTACGTTTTATTGAACTTAGCTTTAGCCAACACCCATTTTACTGCGTTAATCACTAAATTAGGCTCATCGTTATGAATGTAATGACTACACGAGTCACAACTAATGAATGTAGACCTTGGAGATAATCTCGCTAAATCCTGCTGCATTTTAATATAAAGTTCTCTGCCCTGTTTTTCTTTGCCGTTTAACATTTCATCTCGATGAGTCGCACTGAGTACAGCTAAAGGTACATTAGGGAATGTTTGTTTGGCATTTAATTGTGAATGAGTTGCTCGAAAACCGATAATTTCACCTTCGACGGCTGCCGGAAAAAATAGCGTCGCCCATTTAGGCATACTTGAAGGAGGTTCACATAAGTCTAACTTTGCTTGCTTACAATATTGCGGATACTTTGACGAATTTGGATCGACTAAAACAACACCTGCAACGTCTTCAGGATAAGTTTTTGCATAGAGCTCCATATAAGCACCACCGATAGAGTGACCTACTAATACATAAGGTGGCGCTAACTTGGCACTTTTTAGTAGCGATTTAAGCTCTGCAACAATCACAGCCCCACTACGTGCGCTATTTTTACTTTCACTACCACTAAAACCCGCTCGATTATAAGCAAATACCTGAGCAACCTCTGCCACTTGATCAATTACTTTGGTCCAACTGGTCATGTCATCACCAAGGCCTGACTCGAAAACAACCGTAGGTTTTTGTGTTCCCGCTAAGTAATAGGTGAATTGTCCGTCTGAGGTGTTCACTTTTTGACTGTCAGGTAACGTAGAACAACCGGCAATGGTAAATAAAAACGTACAAAGGAGTATTTTCAACGTAATTTCTGCGACACGATATTATTTAGTGACTTTCTATGAGTTGTTTATTCACTATTAGTTCAGATCATCTGGGAAAAAATACCGAACTACTTAGGCTTGCTTGATTAGACAACTATATTTTTATACCAATAAAGCCGATAACTAATAGCCAAAAGGCAAAAAATAGTTTTAAGCGTGTCGCTGATAAATAGGTTACTAAGGTTTTTGCGAAAATACCGCCAATTACCGCACCTGGCCCAGCGAACAAAACCACTTGCCAATAAACATTAAATGAAACCAAGGTATGCTGCCAAATGGCTGACCACACAGTAAATGCCGAAACGATAACAGCTGCCGCAACCGCCATGCTGACATCAAACCGTCTCAATATTAAATAAATTGCCAATAATTCACCTACGCCAACCGACAACCAAGCGGTTATGCAACCACCGAGTAAACCGATAACAATTAAAGCGATATAATCAACTGCTAATACGTCACTGCGCTCACGCGACGGTTTAACAAGATAAACACTGATGACAATAAACGCACCAAGCAACAATGAAAACCAACTAAAGTTTTGATGTAACGTGGACGGCGCAGCAAATTCACTACGATAAATCAGCCAAATACCTAATATCGCACTGATAACGGCAATAGCTATAATGCGCTTAAATCCATGCCATAACCTTAATTCGGTTTTTTCCGTTTTATAGTGAAACCACCAAGTGAGCGCACCTGCTGTCATGCCAAAACATTGAATAGCAAAGCTGGTAGCGATTGATTGAGCTTCACTAAAGGCTAGTTGATTAAACGCAGGAATAAAGACCACACCACCACCAGCGCCAGTGGAGTTTGCAAAAATAGCCCCTAAAATGCCCAATAAACTAAACAGACCATAATCAGTGATCTGATTTACCGCCAACGGAGAAACGACAACCATAACCAACCAAATCACAATAAATGGCACAATGAATTTTGCGCTTGTTAGGCGTATTGGGTTTTGCGATTGAGACATAGGTTTAAGCTGTCGTCAGATTTACGGCCTTATCGGCTAAAAAATCATTTGCTTGAGGAGACAAAAAACGTGCAGAAATATAGTGTTTTCCTTGGTTATGCACTATCAACCAGCCTTGTGCGGTTTGGGTTAAAGAATTAACATTTTGCCACGGAATATGACTATCGTTATAAAACGACTGACTACGAATTTGCTGTTCATCTAGTGTTAAAGTTACTTCACTATTCGCTGTTTTGCCTAACATTTGCCGCATCACCCACCAAGGCTTTTGATAGCGAACGCTTAACGCTTCGACAACACCTAAACCAACGACAAACCAAGCAGCATAAGGATTAACTTCGGTTATCAATAATAAGCTGGTACCAAATAGTGCGAAAAAAATCGCTTTCGCATAGGCTCGCCATGAATAATCTATGGTCACCGACTGCTCGAAACACTCATTAAAGTAGTCTTTATCTAGCATGAACTTGTAGCTGTAATAAAAGTCTTGAGTCATAAAGTCGGATTTCTGGTCAGTTAAGTCGTTAATTAATAAGAATATTGATTAAGGCGAATCGCTAAAGGTGCGTTATTTTAACGTTTAGTCTGCTTAGG
>JBNKXM010000222.1:0-4315 GCA_050300315.1 Thalassotalea sp.
TTCGCTCATTTGCAAGACTAAGGCTTATCGATCAGTTCTACCTCAAATTCAGCCATAGCGATAGCTTGAGTTAACGGAATATTTGCATAATAGTGATCTCGTAAATAATGGATAAATTTAAGGGTTTTAAAGGCATCAAACCAAGTCACTAACTGTTTATTAAATTGCGTTTGATTAACGCCCTGTTGTTTAGTGACAAAATTTTCAAAGCCTAATGCTTTTAGTGCCAGCACTATATCCTCATTAAGCTCTTGATACCAAGCCATAAGTTCATTGCGGGCATCGTACAGTAAATGAAAATGCGCTAAGAGCGTTTTTAACTGCACAAATACCTGCGGATGATAATAGCTAAAAGCCTGATTATCTGCATTTAATGTTAATATTTGCGCTACAGCAGGTCCTGTACCAAATGGCACTCTATCTGACGCTCGTGCCTCTAAAGCAATAATACATTGCTTGATCCAAAGAATATTACCAATTTTGGCTAATTTATTTAGCAGATAGAAATCTTCACCGGCACTCTTTTTAGGAAACCCTCGAACACTGGCATAACCATTAAGCGTAAATGCTAATACGCTGCCAATGGTAAAAAAATTATAGGGCGATTTTGCATAACTTAATCCCGCCACATAGTAGCGCAATGACGATTCATAGATGCTATTTGCCAAATGAATATCTGGGTCATCACTATGATGATAAAAGTTATAGCATGCACCAACCGCTTGTTGTGCACCATGCTCACTAAGATTATCCGTTAATGCATCAAAATAAGTGGAGGGTAAGCTTGCATCCGCGTCGGTCGAATGGAGCCAATCACTGGTGATATTGCCTTGTGCCATTAATTGACACGCAAGATCAGCCCCTATTTTTCTCGCTAGGCCAACACCTTGTTTTTCATCTATCGGCTGCGTAAAACGATCAACTAATAAACAGCCGCAATTTCCGTCAGTGAAGGTAAGATAGGATAAATTAGCATTTTGCCACTTTAGTTGACCAAGTGATCTGAGCTGTTGATATAACTGTTTTTGCGGCTCAGCATTTTGCTCTGTGCTCGGCTGGTTAATGACCACCACCAACAAAACATTTTGCTGAGCAAGACTTGACGCTAAAAAACATCGAATAAAATCATCCCGCTCTTTATACACAGGGATCACAACAACATGAGCATAACGCTCTAGTGTTGGAAAATTAGCCAGCAGTTTAACTTCTGGCTCAGCATATTGTGATAAATACTTGCTAACGTTGCTCACCGGCATGCTCTTTTATCATCAACAAGCGAAAACACTAATGGAGCGCCGCTCTAAATGGCAAGTTCCGGCAAATATCTGCTTCAGCCTGCAAAATTTCTTCTAGTCGCTGATCTACTTCTGCTTTATCAAAATATTCATACGCTAATTCGATAAACAGGTTTTTATGCTTTTCTTCAGACTTAGCAATTGAGACATAAAAGTCCTTTTCTTTACCCTGTGGTAACGCTTCGCCAACCAGTGAAAAGCGCTCATGACCACGGGCTTCAATAACGGCGGCGACAAGTAAACGGTCTAAAAAGAAAACATCTTTACCATTGCGAAATACAGCACGGATCTGCTTGATATAAGGGTCTTTCTCATCATTAGCCATTTGGACATCTTTCGCCTGCATAATTTTAATCACTTGTTTAAAATGAATCAGCTCTTCAATGGCAAGATCTGTCATGGCGCGAACAAGATTTTTTCTATCAGGGTAATGTGACAACATAGAAACCGCCATGCCCGATGCCTTTTTCTCAGCAGCCGCATGATCTCTTAAAAACGCATCAAAATCGGCTAATACGGCTTCAGTCCATTCAAATGGGGTTTTATACTTTAATTCAAACATCGTTCGTTGTGATCCCAACTATCAGGTAAAAAATTGCTCGCTATTTTAACGGGCTTTGCCTTATCTACAAAATAAATCTCGTTAAAATACGAAAAAGCCGGAAAGTGGCTAACTTTTCCGGCTTTATATAGCAAAATGCAGGTTAATTATAGCAATAACGCCTCACAACAGTGAAAGATAACAGTAAACACCACCACAAAGTTAAACTCCCCCCACTGCTCGATTTTTCAGGATCTAACTGCTTAGCAACTTCTTTATTTGGCAATACAGCGACCACGCCAGGATCCTCAATTGTGCCGTTAGCGATACCATCGGCATCATTAGGACCACCATCTTGAATTTGCAATCTAAGACAATCATCTTCTCCATTAAGTCCAGCTTGATAACTGTCACTGTTGGCCAATGGACAAACCCCATCGACAGATTGGCTTGATGCTATAGTATTCTCACTATTTTCAACAAAAGTTTGCCAGCCTTGCTGCTGAGAAAATTTTCGATAAACCGCAAATTCCGGCAATTTATCGGATAATGGAATAACAACATTAACAACATCACCAACTGGTTGAATTTGACTCACTTCAAAATCAAAATAGTCACTAAGATGTTCGTAATTATCACTGTCAATTAAGCCAGTATCTGTAATCTCTTTTGCCGATAATTGAATACCATCAGAAAATTGTTGTTTGGCATATTTTCCTAAACTAAGTTTTAAACCAGGCTCGGTTTCAATCAACTTAGTTCTCGCGGCGTTAACGTGCAGCTGTTGCAAATGAGGAACATCGAAACGATCTAAAAATGCAGGGATACCATCGCCATCTTCATCTGTGTAACCTTCTTGTTGATCACTGATGCCATCACCATCCGTATCACTACCGTCTAAACGACCACGTTGTGCAAATATCGCAAGATTTAATAATGCAGTATGGCTTAGCTCGCCAACACCGCTATCTGTTACAGTAACCCCAATTTGTACTAAGCCATGATTCTCATCCGGCAATTCAAACAATGCTGGCGTGAGATAAACATGACGTTGATTTGCACTAAGCTCAGCATGCAAATAACTTGGAATGGTCCATTCAATAATATGCTTATCGTCTTTATTACCATCGATAATATCCAGATCTATCGTCACTTCTTGCTGATCCATCGCAATCGATGAAACCACCTGACCTAGTTGACTCATGGATAATACCGCACGTGGCGCGACATTATTTTCGGTAATTGTTATCGTATGCTTAGCATAACGCCCTAAATTCACACTGTTTTTAAAGGTTAGAATTAATTCTTCATCTTGCTCGCTTTGATAATCTTGCAAAATATCAATATCAAGATAACCAACGACGCCCTGTTCAATAACGACTTTGTGATCAGCGATGCGATAATCTAACCCATCGACCGTACCCGTTATCGTAAATGGGATTTCTAATGGGTAAATGGGAGATTCACCAAGTAACAGCACTTCAACACGTGCAGTACTGCCCTCTGCGACGGTTTGTTGTTTAGCAAAGCTCACTAAAGGCTGAATATTAATGGTTTGCACTATAGTGCCAATATTGCCAGCTTGATCTTCTGCCTGCCAAGTGATTTGCTGCTTACCTGACTCGACACTATACGAGCCAGACTCAAAGCCAACGGGCAATACCTCACAACAGTTTTCACCATCTCGACCATCATTAGCCGTCATTTGCGCCAACTCAACGATCTGCGCTAACGTGATCTCAGTAAAGACATGATCGGCATTTAAATATAAAGCCGCTGGCGTATTGATAACTGGAGGATAATCATCAATTAATGGATTTGTTTGATTCAGCTCTTCAGTGACATTAATCACTCCATCTTGGTCTGAGTCAAGTTCACTGTCGCTGGCATCAAAAGGATTAAAATCATATGTCAGTTCAAAGACATCGCTCATGCCGTCGTTATCATCGTCGGGATCTGCATTATCCCCGATACCATCGAGATCAAAATCACTACTTTCATCAGCATTTAACGGTAAGGCATCGAGGTAATCAAGCACACCGTCACCATCATCATCGGTATCATAAACGTTACCAATACCGTCATTGTCAGTGTCTAGCGATTCTACCGGATCAAATGGAAACGCATCATCAACATCTAACACACCGTCGTTATCGTCATCGGAATCGGCATTATTACCAATACCATCATTGTCATCATCTCGTGATTCATTAACATCTAACGGAAACAAATCAAGGTTATCAAGCACACCGTCATTATCGTCATCGGTATCGCTACTGTTTGGTTCGCCATCCAGATCCGTATCCAATGGTGTAGAAGCAGCATCAAGCGGATCGCTGCCTTCGGAGTTCTCAACACTATCGCTGTAACCGTCGTTATCATCGTCGGTATCCGCGTTGTTGCCAATTAAGTCACCATCGGTGTCGAGCCATTCCAAAGCATTCAACGGGAAGGCATCCACGTCGTCGTTTACGCCATC
>JBNKXM010000223.1:0-4309 GCA_050300315.1 Thalassotalea sp.
CCTTTATTAAGTACATGGGATTGAGCTTTGAAAAGAAGCGAGAAGTGGGTTGGAAAGCAACTTAACTCAAGGTTCCACAAAGACTAACCACATAAGTGAGTCACTTAGGGTTAAGAATGGCAGCAAGAATATCTTGGCAAAATTTGAAAATGGCGGAAGAAATTAATCAAGCCATGCTCATTAATTATCATGTTATCGCGAGATAACGATCTTAGTCTTTCTAGCAAATCAACTTGCTTTCTCGCTAAAAAAGCGTAGAATACGCGAGCTTTTCTGTCACCTCGGTGGCGGAAAGTGTCTGGAAAATTCGTTTTAACACTTAAATATATAGAGGACGATATGGTTACCATTCGTTTAGCTCGTGGCGGCGCTAAGAAGCGTCCATTCTATCAGGTTGTAGTTGCTGATAGCCGTAACTCTCGCGATGGTCGTTTCATCGAGAAAGTTGGTTTCTTCAACCCAACAGCACAAGGTCAAGCAGAAAAATTGCGTATTGACTTAGATCGTATCAACCACTGGGTTGGTCAAGGTGCTGCTGTATCTGATCGTGTGGCCAAATTAGTTAAAGACGCACAAGCGGCAGCTTAATTAATTAGGTAAGTTTTGGAGTCACAGTGAAAGAGAATAAAGAAATAATCCTTGGTAAAGTAGGCGGTGTCTACGGCATTAAAGGTTGGTTGAAAATTCATTCTTTTACTGATGAACAAGAAGCGATCCTTGACTATTTTCCTTGGTCATTAAAATTAGGAAATAAAATACAATCAGTAGAAATTACCGATTGGCGTAAACACAACAAGGGCCTCATTGTTAAAGTAGGGCATATTGATGATCGTGATGAAGCGCAAGCTTTGGTCGGTTCAGAAATATTTACTACAGAAGACGCTTTGCCAGAATTACCGGAAGGTGATTTTTATTGGCGAGATTTGATAGGGATGCAAGTTGTGACTACCGAAGGTTACGACCTAGGTGAAGTTTCTGAAATGCTAGAGACTGGCGCTAACGACGTATTGGTTGTAAAAGCGAACCGTAATGATGCCTTTGGCAAGAAGGAAAGGTTAATTCCTTACCTTGTTGAGCAAGTGGTTAAATCGGTAAGCACAGAAAATAAACAAATTTGTGTTGACTGGGACCCAGGTTTCTAACTAGTGAGTGACTGCGAAACAACAAGCAAATTATGGATTGGGGTGATAAGCCTGTTTCCAGAAATGTTTGATGCAATCACTGAGTATGGGGTGACTGGCCGAGCGATTCGTAATGGCTTGATTGAGTTTCATAAATGGAACCCAAGAGATTTTACCCATGATCGACATCGTACTGTTGATGACCGACCTTACGGCGGTGGTCCAGGTATGTTGATGATGGTACAACCGTTACGAGATGCCATTAACGCTGCGCGTAAAGCTGCAGAGGTAGATGGTAGAAAAGCTAAGGTTATTTATTTATCACCTCAAGGACGAAAATTAGACCAAGCAGGTGTTCGAGAATTATCGCAACATGACCGACTGATATTTATTGCAGGACGTTATGAAGGTATCGATGAACGACTTATCGAATCAGATATTGATGAAGAGTGGTCGGTCGGTGATTACGTTTTAAGTGGTGGGGAACTGCCAGCAATGAATGTAATAGATGCCGTAGCACGCTTTGTGCCAGGGGTATTGGGCCATAACCAATCAGCTGAACAGGATTCCTTTTCAGATGGATTGTTAGATTGTCCTCATTACACTAGGCCAGAAGTATTAGACGGAAAATCCGTTCCTAAAGTGCTATTAAGTGGTAATCACGAGCAAATCAAGCAGTGGCGAGATTTTCAGTCATTAGAGAGAACATGGACTAGACGACCAGAACTTTTAGCTGACCTAGCTCTGACAGCAGAACAGCTAAAAATGCTTGAGGTTATCAAGCAAAAAACTGTTGATGACTGTGAACCCTAGGAAGAAGGTAATTATGAGTAAAATTATTGATATGCTCGAACAAGAGCAATTAAAAACTGACATTCCAGCGTTCGCTCCAGGCGACACTGTTGTTGTACAAGTTAAAGTGACAGAAGGTGACAAATCACGTCTTCAAGCATATGAAGGTGTTGTTATCGCTGTGAAAAACCGTGGCATCAATTCAGCTTTCACTGTTCGTAAAATTTCGAGTGGTGTGGGTGTTGAGCGTGTATTCCAGACACATAGTCCAGTCGTTGACTCTATTGAAGTCAAACGCCGCGGTGATGTACGTCAAGCTAAACTTTACTATCTTCGTGAGCGTTCAGGTCGTTCTGCACGTATCAAAGAGAAGTTGGCTAAGAAGTAATTTTCTTAACGAAAATACTTTATCTAGCTTGATAAAAAATAACAAAAGCCTGTGCCTTTCGCATAGGCTTTTGTTTATTTGATGGTTAATACAAAAGCCAGTCTATCTTTCAAAGAAGACCAGATGAATAATCTTAATGCATAAAAAATAATAGTAAGTGCGGTTACCCTTGCATACCAGCTATACACTAGCTAAACCAAATTAACGACCATTTAACGTTAAAATCTTTACGTTTTTCGTAATTATGTTCTACATTTTAATAAGATATTAAAAGAGAACAATAATTTATGAATTTTTTAAATAAACTATCGATTACCAAAAAAATCTACCTGATCCCGATCATCGGCTCGATAAGTTTTATTATTTATCTGTCATTATCAACATTTACTGCTAATGAAAATGTTGAATTGCTATCGCAAGCGAAAGATGTTCAGTTTCCGGTTGTTCAATACTCTAAAGAAGTTTCCGTGTCGATATTGCGCATTTCGGAAATGTTAAATAGTGCGGTGACTACTGGTGAAGTTGACACCATTGAAAATGCCGATGCTATTGCCGAGCAGATCAATGTCCTAATAGATAAAATTGGCGCAATCTCGCCAAAATTTTCATCGGACAGACAAAAACTGAAAACGCAGTTTGAAGATTATTATCAACAGGCTAAAGCACTGTCTCTCGGAATGATTAATGGCACATTAGATTTTGAAAAACTGCCCGAAATGGGTAAGTCGATGAACAGCGCGTTTGAATTGGTGACGGCAACGGTGAGCCAATTTAATGAAAGTAATGTCGCAAAATTTAAAAATGATATTTCCTATGCTAATAGTTCTGCGAAGAATCTAGTTTCAACCGGTTACATCATGGGTTTTATCACTATCTTCTTATTATTCAGTGCCGCTGTGCCAATAATTTCAGGGATCACATCGTCACTAAAAAGCGTTATTAGCTCACTCAGTGATCTAGCTGATGGGGAAGGCGACTTGACGGTAAGGTTAAGCGCAAAATCCAATGATGAAATTGGTGAGTTAGTACGATGTTTTAATCGTTTTATTGAAAAATTGCAGCAAACCATTAAGCAAGTGGTTGATCTTGCGTTACCGCTTTCTGAAATGGCGTCAACGGTAAGTTCAACCGCAGAAGAAACGAACAGTATCACTATGCTACAACAACAGGGTGCTGAAAAAGCGAAGGAAGCGGTAGAAAGCCTCAATATTAGTGTACATAGTGTGGCGGATAATGCTGCACAAGCTGCGCATTCTGCAACGGACACCTCAAAAGTCTCTACTCACGGTGCGGAAGTGGTTGCTCAAACAGTTTCAGCTATCCATCAATTAGCTGAGACAGTGCAGACATCGTCAGATGTCATCGATCAGCTGGATAATGATGCTAATCAGGTAGGTGTGATACTCGATGTGATCAGAGGGATCGCTGAGCAAACAAACTTACTGGCATTAAATGCTGCCATAGAAGCTGCTAGGGCTGGTGAACAAGGTAGGGGCTTCGCTGTAGTCGCTGATGAAGTGCGTACCTTGGCATCACGCACACAAGAATCAACCGTTGAAATACAAACTACAATAGAAAAATTACAAGCTGCCGCCAAAGAAGCAGTTAATGCGATGAGCAATGGTAAGTCATTAGCAGATACTAGTGTTGAACAAGTGAGTGCTGCTGGTAAATCATTGGATGAAATAACTTCATCCGTTGCTCAAATTAACTTGATGACGAGTGATATAGCTAATGCAACCGAAGCTCAGTCAGATTCGGCTAAGCAAATTGTCGATCATGTTGATGAAATAAGTCACAGCACAGTTCAAACCCATAAAGCATCGGAAGAATTAGCAAATGTTAGTGCTGATTTAGCACATTTAGCAAACGATCTAGAGATCATAGCGAAAGGCTTTAAAGTTTAACGATAAATGTGCGGTAAAAAATAATAAATACCATGAAATTCTAATACTTAGGAGCTTCGTCTATGAATAAGATACCTATGTGTACATTATGTACACTACTA